>CAUZOL010000004.1:0-61080 GCA_963581435.1 Planctomycetota bacterium | reverse complement strand
AGAAATGCGAGCGACGAAATGAAAGACACCATTCGCTCAACGATCAACTTCGCCGACGTCCTGCCAAAATGGAATTACACAATCAAGCCGCAAATCGGACACTAATTTTCCGAACGGTCCTTAGTTGGAAAAAATCAAGCCTGAAGCGCAAGTTTTGAAGTTGCGCACTTCGGTTGACGGGAGACAGAAACCCTAAGTATTTAAGCCTGAAGCGCAAGCGAAGGAGCTTGCTGGCATCGCCCTGGAACCATCCTTCGCTTGCGCTTCAGGCTTTGATACCACATTCTGCAAGATTGACTGTTGAGAAGCTGCCTGCGATTCGCGACGATGAACAAGGTCACTGGGAGGCGAAATCAAAGGAGTACCAAATTATGTCTGACGACGTCGTATTAACCGAAGAACAAATCGCCGAGGAGTTAAGCAGTTTGCCGGGCTGGGAGTTTCGCGATGGCTGGATTCGCCGAGAGTACAAGACGCCGGGGTTTTCTCACACGCTGATGCTCGTCAATACAATCGGTTACCTGTCGGAGGCGGCGTGGCATCATCCTGATCTTTCGACGGGGTACGCGCAGGTGACCGTGAAACTGCAAACGCACCGCGTGCGCGGTATCACGGGCAACGACATCGAATTGGCGCGTAAGATTCACGAAGTTGTGACCTGGTTGCCGGCCGAAAGCGACGCGCTGAGCGGGTTCCCGAAAAAGTGGATTGAATAAGCGATGTCTCGCGAGCGCATTCTCTTCCTCACCGGCCGGTTGGCCGAGCGCTCGTTGCGGCGGGTCGTCGGAGAACTCGGCCCACAGTTGGGATTCGATTTTGAAGTGCAGACGTTGGGCATTAGTGTGGCGGCGCTGATGCACTGCGACTGGGTGGCGCGGAAACTCGAATTCGATGGCCAGTTCGATCGCGTGATTCTCCCCGGCTGGTGTCAGGGCGATCTGCAATTGCTGTCGGACCGATTCGGCCCCCCCTTTGAACGCGGCCCCAAGAATGTGTTCGATTTGCCGATGTATTTCGGTTCCGATGTCCGCGTATCGCCCGATTTGAGTCAGTACGATATCGAGATCATTGCCGAGATCAATCATGCGCCGCGGCTGAGTGATCGAGAGATAATGGCGGCGGCGGAGTCGTTCCGCGATAGTGGTGCCGACGTGATCGATGTGGGCTGTATCGCGGGCGAATCGTGGAACGGTGTGGGCGATGCCATACGGTTACTCCGGCGAGAAGGGTTTCGCGTTTCGATCGACAGTTTCGACCGTGGCGAAGTCGAAGCGGCAGTCGAAGCGGGTGCGGAACTCGTTTTGAGTTGCAACGGCGAGAATCTGTCGTGGGCTGCCGAACTTGGCGTCGAACTTGTTGCGATTCCCGATACGCCGCACGATGCGGATTCACTCGACCGCACGGTCGAGGCGTTACAAGAACGCGGCGCGACGTTTCGCGTCGATCCAATTCTCGAACCGATCGGATTCGGTTTTGCGGCATCACTGTCGCGGTATTTTGATGTCCGTCGTCGCTGGCCCGACGTGGAAATGATGATGGGCATCGGCAACGTCACCGAGTTGAGCGAAGCCGACACTGTGGGCATGAATCTGCTGTTGGCCGGACTCTGCCAGGAATTGGGCATTCGCAGCGTGTTGACGACCGAAGTTATCAACTGGGCCAGAACGTCGGTTCGCGAGTTTGATCTCGCACGCAGATTGTCCCACTTCAGTTTGGCGAATGGCGTGCTGCCCAAGCATCTCGACCCGCAACTGGTGATGCTCCGCGATCCAAGAATTTACAATTTGGGCGAAGAGGAATTGCAGACGTTGTCAGCGCAATTGCGCGATCCCAATTTTCGCATCTTCGTCGAGCGGGGCGAGATTCATGTGATGAACCGCGACGGATACTGGCGCGGTACCGATCCGTATTTGTTGTTCGAGGGGATGATCGACGGTGGCACGCCGATCGATCCGAAGCATGCATTTTATATGGGCTACGAACTCTCAAAAGCGGTGACGGCGTTAACGTTGGGGAAACAGTTCACGCAGGACGAAGCGCTGAATTGGGGCTTCCTCACAATCCCCGAGACGAGTGCCAAGGAACGCCGCAAGGCCCGCGGGCCGCGTCCCGCGGGATCAACCGCAGACGAGGACAGCGCATGACCGACGGCGCATCAATTCCGAATGCCGTCGGCGAACCGCTGGTGGAAGAACTCTCGCCATGCCCCGACGTTGCCGATGCATTGCGGGCCGTCGCTGGTTTGCCAAACGTGCTGCTGCTGGAAAGCGCTCGCAGCCTCGACCGGATTGGGCGGTATTCGTTCCTGACTGCCGATCCGTTTGCGTTATTTGAAATCCAGCAGTGCGAATTCGGACAAGATCCTTTTGCTCCTGTCCGCGATCTCCTTCAACAATGCACAGCGAAGACAATCCCCGACCTACCGACGTTTCAAGGTGGGGTGGCGGGGTTGCTTTCGTATGATTTGGGACATGCCTGGGAACGTTTGCCTTCGCCCGGAAAAGACGAATTCCAAATGCCGGCGATGGCCGTTGGACTGTATGATTGGATTGTCGTCTGGGATCACGTGACACAGCGGGCGTGGGTGATCTCTCACGGTTTTCCCGAGACGAATCAGGATAAGAAAACCGATCGCGCGGTCGTCCGCCTGCGGCAAGTGGTTGAATTGCTCGATGCGAAACAGCAAAATCAAAATGCAACCAGCGACAGCGGTGTTGCGAAGCGACCCCTCGACATTTCACAGTTGGCGACACAATTTCCTGCGCCGGGACCGGACGGCTTGACGAGTAACTTTTCGCGCGACGGGTTTTTGCAAGCCGTCGAGCGTGTGATCGAATACATTTACGCGGGCGATATTTTTCAGGCCAATCTCTCTCAGCGTCTGTTGTTTCCGCAGCGAGTTGGCCCGTTGGAACTGTATCAACGGATGCGCGTTTGCAATCCGGCACCGTTCGCTGGCTATTTTGCGCACGACGATTGGGCCATCGTCAGCGCTTCACCGGAGAGGTTTGTCACGGTGCAAAATGGCGAGGTGGAGACACGGCCGATTAAGGGGACGCGTCAGAGGCGCAGTGGTCCGGAAGCGGACCTGTTCACGCGCGACGAATTGCGGCAGAGCGGCAAAGATCAGGCCGAAAACGTGATGATTGTCGATCTGCTTCGCAACGATTTGTCGCGCGTCTGTCGGCCCGGTTCCATTCGCGTTCCCAGTTTATGTCATGTCGAAACTTATGAGACGGTGCAGCATCTGGTTTCGGAAGTTCGCGGACAGTTGGACGGCGGGAAGGATGTTTGGGATTTGCTCGCGGCAGCGTTTCCGGGCGGCTCCATCACCGGGGCGCCGAAGGTGCGGGCGATGGAAATTATCGCCGAACTGGAACCGACGGCCCGCGGGCCGTATTGTGGCAGTTTGTTTTACGTCGGCTTCGACGGAGCGGCCGACAGCAATATTCTCATTCGCACATTCACCTGCCGACGTGGTTGGATTCAATGCCCCGTCGGCGGCGGCATCGTCGCACAATCAGACCCCGTCGCCGAATACGAAGAAACGCTGCACAAGGCCGAAGGAATGCTGCGTGCGCTGCAATGATGGAATTGACAGTTCTTGACGTTCAACTCTCGTCTCTCCAATGATTCTCCTCATCGATAACTACGACAGTTTCGTCTACAACCTGGCTCGCTATTTCCGCGAGCTGGGTTGCGAAACGCGTGTCGTGAGGAACGACGCGGTGTCGGTGGATGAGGTGCGTCGGATGGCACCGGTGGCGGTGGTGCTTTCACCGGGACCACGCACGCCGAACGAGGCGGGGATTTCAGTCGAACTGGTGCGTTCTCTATTGCCAGACGTGCCCATGTTGGGCGTCTGCCTTGGATTTCAGGCGATCGCCGCGGCGCTGGGGGCAGACATCATTCGAGCGCCCGAACCGGTTCACGGCCGCACGTCAAGCATTCGCCATTCGGGCCAACGTATTTTTGCGGGTCTACCGAACCCGCTGGAAGCGACGAGATATCATTCGCTTATAGTTGACGAGACGACGTTGCCAGAGGAGTTGGCGGTGACCGCACGCACCGTCGATGGAATTCCGATGGCGTTGGAGCATCGGCATCGCCCAGTCGTCGGCGTGCAGTTTCATCCGGAATCGATCCTCACGGAGGCCGGACACCAGTTGCTGAGTTCATTTCTCCACCTTGCCGGCATCGAGCCGCGCGCGATTCCTGCTGGCGAAGTGCCTCCTCGCGAGACGACCGGCGATTGGGCGACACCCACCGGCCAGCCCTTGCACTGGTAATTCGGTCAACCGTCGCAGCCGGTTGTGTCGGTTGGCGCGGCATTTTCGATCGTGCTCCTATTGTTGCCCGCACGACTGCGCTCTCCCGCGTTCGCGTCGCGTCCCGCTCGGCACTCTGCCGAAATGCAGGATGATTCACAACCGGCCGGTCGCGCAACGTCGATGAGAAATGGTAGGGGTACGGTCAGCTTTCAGCCGTTACCACTCTGCCGGGAGTTTTTGAGCATTCTGGGCCAATCGATGTTGATCGTGTTGATTTCTGATCGCGTTGATTTCTGAACACAGTGAGGTTGAAGTGTTGCAGCACCTGTCATCTCGTGAGGCGCGATGGCTTCGGCGGATCTCCGCAGTTGGCTGTACCGCGGTTGTCTTCACCCTCATCATCCTCGCCGCCCTGCACACCACCGCCAACGATCATACGAGCGTAAATATTGCGAAGCCGGTGACCGGGCGTTGGCATAACGATTTCGCCCGCGCCGCTGCCGAAGCAAAACGTCTGAATAAGCCATTGCTCGTCCACTTCTACGCAGACTGGTGCCTGCCCTGTAAGCGAATGGAACGAGAGTCCCTCAGCAATCCTGCCCTGTTGCAGCAATTGGGAACTCGAATTGTCGGCGTGAAAGTCAATTTCGACCAGCAGAAGGAGCTAGGTCGGCGTTTCAATATTCGTTCATTACCCGGCGATGTCATCCTGACTCCAGATGGAACGATTCTGGCGCAGTCCAGCGGTTATCAGTCGCCGGGGAAATATTCACAGCAACTTGCCGCAGCAAACAATCAATTCACGAAGAGCGTCGGGCCAGATCCTGCAATCGCGAAACGATCAAATGACACAGCCCGTCCCAACGACACTGTTAACGGTAGAAACGAAAAAACTCAGTGGCCGTTAATTGTCGCGACACCGACCTCGCGCAAAAAACATGTTGCGCCAAAACCGACAGTCCGCGTGCAAAAGCCGCCGCTGGGAATGGAAGGCTTCAACCCCGTTTCGCTGTTTAAGCACCGAAAGTGGCAAAAAGGAATTGTGAAGTTCGCGGCGCGATACAAGGGTATTGAATACCGGGTCAATTCGGCCCAGGAACTGAAGGAGTTCTTGACCACTCCCGAACGGTTCGCACCGCGGTTGCTCGGTTGCGATCCTGTCATATTGCAGGAGACCGATCGTGGGCTGAACGGTACCACAAAGCACGCCGCCTACTTCGACGGCCGCCTCTATCTGTTCATCAATGCGCAGAACCGTGCGAAATTTAAGAAACAGCCGCTGCGATACACTCGGACGCAGCACGTGCTGTTGCTTGAAGAAAAGACGGAGAAGAAGCGATCGCTGCGGCGTCGAGCCCGCGCGTTTTCAGATGGTGATTTTGAATAGCCGCGAGCCAACGGTGCGTTTTACCGTAGTTATTTGCCATTGGCTTTCTGGTGTTCGTGTAAACGACGGCGATACCGCTCGTAAAAACGCGTTTGACGACTCTCGGGCCGGTACGGCTTTCCATCGATGAACGTTGCCTTGATTTGCGACGTGTGCTGTAACAGTGGGCCGTCGGAGAGGACCACGTTCGCGCGTTTGCCCGCGGTTAGCGAACCCACCTCGCGATCAATGCCGAGAATCTCCGCGGCCGACAACGTGACGGCCCTCAATCCTTCGGCCGGCGGCAGTCCAAAGGCGACTGCCATGGCCGCTTCAAACGGTGCATTGCGGCAGTTGCTGGCGTTGTTCGAGCGGATGCAGAATTTGACCCCCGCCTCATGCAGCCGCCCCGGGTTGGCGTACGGTGCATCGAACGGGTCGAACGAGTCCAGCGGTCGTTTCATTACCGGCCCAACGATCACCGGGACGTTGCGTTTCTTCAACTCGTCGGCCAGCAGCCAAGCCTGAGTTCCGCCGGTGATGATGATTTTCAGCTTTTCCTTTTCGGCAAACAGCAGCGCTTCGGCAATGGCCTTGCGCGAATCGGCTTCGACGAACACCGGTTTCTCGCCCTCTAGATAAGGACGCAACGCGTCGAATCGGGGATCTGCAATTGACGGCAATTGTTTGGCCTTCCTGGCTGCCGCTTGCAGTTTGAGGTACAAGCGGGCCTCTTCCAAAAACGCGTGCAGTTCATCGACGGTCTTCTTGTCGCCCCGCCAATTCAGTTGCAGGCCCTGTTCGTACTCTTCAATCATTTCGGCTGCGGTCCAGCCGGCCAGTTTGGCCAACGATGCCTGACCGGCAATCACTCCGCCGGTCGGTCGCATGAGGACCGTGGTGATTCCGCCCGCCCGCGCCACCGGCAGCAGTTCCGAGTCGGGGTTGATCGCCACACCGGCACGAAGATCGGGTTGGAAGTTGCCGCCCTCCGAGTAGTCGCGCGTCTCTTTGACCCGGGAGATTTCAACCAGCCCCAATGTCGTTCCGGCATCGATCAAACCGGGCGAGACGTGTAGTCCCGTACCGTCGATGAGCTTGGCATCGGCGGGCGGTTTGACGTCGGCACCCACGGCTGCGATCTTTCTGCCATCAATTACGAGCGTGCCGTTGCTGATGTCGTCGCCGTCCACCAGATGTAGAGTCGCTCCAACGATGGCATATTTTCCATTCGCCGGAATCGTCAGATCGAGAGGTCGCGATCGCAATTTCGCTGTTGCAAACTTCAAAGTTGGCGGATTGGAAGACCGCTTGGCCGCCTCGGCCGACATTACGGATGGAACGTCTGCTCTCACAAAATAGACTTCGCCTTCAATCAGCGTCAGCTCGCACCGGGAAAATGCATTCAGCGGATGGCTGTTGAAAATCGCCAGGTCGGCATCTTTGCCGACTTCAATCGTTCCCATTCGGTCATCCAGTCCCAACTCGCGGGCCGAGTTGCGTGTGATCGTCTGCAACGCGTGATCGGGATGCATGTTGCCGTATCGAACCGTTTTAGCCGCTTCGAGATAAAGGTGACGCACCAATTCCCGGTCATCGCTTTTGATGACGATGTTGGCGCCGGCTTCCTTCAGGAGCGCGGCGTTGTGGGGGATGGCGTCGAATGCTTCGACCTTGTATGCCCACCAGTCGGCGAACGTGCTGCAACTGGCTCCGTGGGCCACGATTTCCGGCGCGACCTTGTAACCTTCCAGCACGTGCTGCAGCGACCAGACGCGAATGCCCAGATCGGAGGTGACACGCAACAGCATCAGGATTTCGTCGGAACGATAACAATGAGAATGGATGAACTTGCGGTGGTTGACGATGTCCGACAGCGCTTCCAGACGCAGGTCGCGGCGCGGCGGCAGCAGGGAATTCGGTTTGTCGGACGTGGCGGCCCTCTTGCGTTCATACTCCATTTGCACGCGGCGGTAATCGATGGCCTCCATGAACGCGCGGTTCAAAGTCGCTTCAACTCCCAGCCGGGTGTTGGGAAAACGCGTTGTTTTGTATTTGACATTCTCGCCAAGAGCGAACTTTACGCCTTGCGGCGCGTCGTGCAGAATGTGCTCGGACGCCGTGCTGCCGTAACGCAATTTGACGACGGCGTCCTGTCCACCAACAACATTCGCCGATCCGTGCAGCAGCCGTGCCGCGGTCACACCGCCGGCTAGCGCGCGATACTCCGACGTGTCGGCACTGTTGACGGCATCCTTGATACGGACTTCCGGAACGATGGACAGCGTCGATTCGTTGACGCCGGAAGTAATCATAATATGGCTGTGCGTGTCGATAATGCCCGGCATGACAAACCGGCCGGTGGCGTCGATGACCTTCATTCCCGGTTCCGGTTTCATATTCTTGCCGATGGCGGCAATCTTGCCGTTCTTCACCAGAATCGACGTGTTCGGCAGCGTTTGCGCCGTTGCCGTCAGCACGGTTGCGTTCTTGATGAAGACGTTGCCGTCGGTTTGAATTGTCCGACGCAGACGGTCCGATTCCAGTTCCGTCGGCCGTTCGTTCTTGGTGGCAGCGTTTGGATTGGCGTTGGGGATTGGGGCAACGACGGGAGCCTCAAGTTGCACCAGATTGGGGTTTTGTGCGGCGGCCTTCGTCTCTCGTTCGCCCGACCATTTGGTCGCAGCGCCGAAGGCCGACTTGAGATCACCGCCGATGCGGCCCTGTTCCAGGCGTCCGGAAAACTTTAAGGACAACGTGCGTGAACCGGTCCCGATGTTGACCACAAGTTGAAAGGCCTGCTTGTCATCGATGTTGCCTGAAGCGACTTTTCCGTCTCCCTGACTGCTGGAGAAGGTGCCGGCAAGCTTGTCCCCCGATTGCGTTAACGTCAATGTTGCGGTCTGTTTCCCGTCGGCCGATTCGATCGACAGATTCCATTTTCCCACGATGCTGTTTGCATCAACTGCTGGCTCCGTTTTGTTTTTCGTCTCATCTGCGAGTGGTTTCGCCTCCTTATTGTAATCCGTCTTTGTGACGCCGGTGAAAACGTGGCGGAGCTTCGACTTTTGATGATCGAACGGGCCAGTTAGTACGACGATGTGCGCCAGTTTTCCGACCGCCAGCGTTCCCAGCCGATTGCCCACACCGAGAATTGCAGCTGCGTCGGACGTCAGGGCAGCCAGTGCGTCGTCGCGTGACAAACCCGCGTCAATCGCTAGCCGCAGATTCTTCAACACGTCGGCGCGGTTTTTCAACCCGTGGCTGCTGATGGCGATGCGGACCTTGGCGGCACGTAAGGCGGCGAGTCCGGCGACGCGCTCTTTCCAACGCGCCCGTTCGTCTTCCTGAACTCGTAAGGGCGACTTCACGTCGGCGACCAGTTTGTCGCTTGCCTTGGGAGCGGTGACCTTCGGCTCGGTGCCAAAGTTGATTTCGGCAATGACATCGACGTTGTGTTTGCTGAGTCGCGCCGCGGTCCGCCACGCTTCCCGACCACCCCAAACGGCGGTCTGAAGGTTAAACTCTTGTGCGATGTCCAATGCGCGGTGGATTTCGTCGCGGGTATCAGCCCGGAAGATGGCGCGCTGTTTTCGATGCAGCAGGTGATCGAGCGCCGCTAAAGTGCGGTCCACGGGCGGTTGTCCAACGCCGGGCTTTCCAGCGGCGTACAGATCGTGATGCACACGATAGTGTTGCGCGTTGAGGAAACCCTGCCGCAAATGCGCCGTTGCTCCCATGAGCGTCGATGGGTACGAGCCACCCGATGGAGCAAACAGTCGGAACTCCGCCAGTGTGTTTTCGGCCAACAGCGATTCACGCAGTGGCCGGCCGCTGCTATCGGTGAGAACTCCCTGTCCTGAAGCGACTTTGCCGGTGGGCAAAGTGTGGAAGGAAGTGAATCCTTCCTTGCGGAATGATTCCGGGGTGGCTGCATCGCTCTTCAACGCGTCGGCAACGTGGAATTCCGGTGTGAAGCTGTGTCGATTGTCGGGCCGTGTTGCAGCAAGAACGTAACGGGTGAAATCGACTTTGCGGCCCGGGACCGGTTTGGGCTGCCGATTGGAATCGATCGGATCGCTCGTGCCGGCATCGATAAAGCCGGCATACACGGACATCCCCGTTGCGTCGATCACTTCGGTGTCGGCCGGAATCTTAAGCGATTGACCGATGCCAACGATGACACCATCGCGAATCAGCACGTCGGTGTTGTTCAGGACTTCGCCTGGACGTGTGATGACGGTGGCGTGGACGATTGCAAATGCGCGCTGCCGAAATCCAACGGTGCGCGCGGATTGGGCATTTGTTTTGCCCGACATCGCGGCGACGATTGCGAGGCCAATCATTGCACAGTAGTGCAGACGACGCATACCGCGGCGGTGCCCATTGACTTGTTGCAGAGAATGTCGTTGCGTCATGTTGAATCTCGCTTGATACGCTTGATGGAAAATGGACAGCGGGCCGCCTGACAAATCGCGTTAACGAAAAGAACGTCGTGCGAGCGCGCCAGGGGCGGCAGTGGTTATTGAGACAAACAGTCGAGTGGCAATTGGTCTTGATGTTGGCGAAAGGATCCCAATCAGACCTGGGCTCAGAATAGGTTTTGGCTTGGTTCGGACCAATTCCAGCGCGTGACAGAAGCCTGTCCGATTTTGCAGACAAGTGCCGATTTACCGAACTTCGCGATTTCTCCAGATTATCAGACAAATCCGGCTGTTTCCAGAAAGTCACGAAAAGTCCGGATTTCGGTAGAATCAGTGGGAGCTAGAATTGACAGAAACGCAACAAAAGTTATGATGGTGTGAGTCTTGGAGTCAGTTGATTAGACTTCGCGTTCCTCGTTGATCCCCCATTCAGTGAAAAGTTTGAGTGGGCGTTGGTTAAAAGACGAGTTGCGAAAATCAAGTTGACCCGATGACTGGCTGTTTGCCCCCGCTTTTGGATGTGGCTCTCGCGCATACGTCACTGGAAATGCCAGTGGCACGATTCAACCGGGCGAGTCCATCTGGGCGCCATCCTACGTTGGTTGTTTGGCGGGGAAGTAACTGTCTCATACTGCTCAGGCCATTGGAATTCCCCGTAGGGGATTTTCGACGGGTGTTGTCAGGTCGGGCGTTGATCGCCGGATGATTTGGTAACCACTCAATCGAAACGATCGTCTGCACGCAAATATGGAAAACTGGCAGAATTGTTTGCCAAGCCTGTGAGGTCGTCGATGGCGGCGCTCGAATTGTGGATTTGAAAGATTTGAAAACACCAGCTTTGCGTTGTCTCTGCAGGAAACGTTTTAGTCGCTCTGTGAGTAACGCTTCAGTGGTCGGCAGGATGGATTCATCGGCAGTCTGTCAGAATGGGCTACCGAGCAGAATGGGCTATCGAGAGAGACGGGCGGTTTCGCTCCCGTTGCGGCGAATAAATTTGAAAATGTCGCCGCTTTTGATTTCATGGTTTTGAGAATGGAAGTTCTTAATGGGTTCTAACAGTGCCAGCGCGTCGGTCCGATCAGGACGGCGCTCCAAGCGGGTTGTTGACGCGGTGCGTGAGCAGCGAGACCAAACGGTCGATGACCGACAGCTTGAACAGAACGAAACGGCCGGTGGCGTCGTCGTCGCGGCGGAGAGTTCCAGTGTCGTTCTGGCAGACGATGGTGGCGGTCCATCGCGAAGCAATGAGGGCGGTGGGCGGCCGCGAGGTGGCGACGGCGGTGGACGACCGCGAAGCGGCGACGGTGAGGGTGGAGGATCCACAACCGGGAAACGTCGCCGTCGGCGGCGACGCGGTGGTGGTGGTGGTGGTGGTGGTGGTGGTGGCGGAGATGCGCGCAATAAACAAGGTGGCTCGCGCAACAACCGTTCGTCACGGTCGCGGCGACCGCAGACCAGCAGCCAAAACGGCGAGGAAGTGACCGGGACCATTGAAGGTGTGCTCGAATTGCATCCCAAGGGTTACGGATTTCTACGCGATCCCAAGAAGAACTATATTGCTCAGGGGAGCGATGCGTTTGTCTCCAGCTCGCACATCGAAAAACACAATCTGCGGGAAGGCATTCTCATTCGGGGTGAGGTCGGGTCGGGATCACGCGATCAGGGGCCGCGACTCAAAACGATTGAAACCATCGACGGTCGCACTCTGGAAGAGTATCAGGAAATCAAGATTTTTGACGAACTGACGCCCATCAATCCGTGCGAGCAAATCCGGCTGGAACGCGGTGCAGCGCCGATTACGATGCGCGTCATGGATCTTCTCACGCCGATCGGAAAAGGTCAGCGGGCGCTCATTGTCGCTCCTCCGCGTACCGGTAAAACGCTCCTGTTGCAGGACATCGCCGACTCGGTCAGCGAAAACCATCCGGAAGTTGAACTGATCGTTTTGCTGATCGACGAACGCCCGGAAGAAGTGACCGAAATGCAGCGCCGCATCAAAGGCGAGGTTGTTGCGTCTTCGATGGACCGGGAAGTTGAAAGTCACATTCGGCTTAGCCAGCTAATCATCGAGCGCGGAAAACGCCTCGCCGAATCCGGCAAAGATGTCTTCATTCTCCTGGACAGCATCACGCGGACGGCACGCGCCTTCAATAAATGGGTCGGCAACACGGGCCGCACCATGTCAGGCGGCCTCGACGTTAAGGCGCTCGACATTCCCAAGAAGATGTTCGGAACGGCCCGCCGATTTGACGAGGGAGGCTCGCTGACGGTCGTCGGCACCGCGCTGATCGACACCGGTAGCCGGATGGACGAGGTGATCTTTCAGGAGTTCAAGGGGACCGGCAACATGGAAATGGTCCTCAGCCGGGATTTGGCCGACCGCCGAATTTGGCCGGCAATCGACATTCAACTCTCGGGTACACGTCGAGAAGAACTGATTCTCGAAGAGGAAACCTTGGACAGCGTCGTCATGCTTCGTCGCAGCCTCGTTTCACTCAGCACCGTCGAGGCCATGGAGCAGCTGATCAGCACGCTCAAGAAGTTCCCAACCAACGCCGAGTTCCTCAAACGGATTCGCGCCGTACTTTAAGAGACGGTCGCACGACATTATTTTGCGAGCAGAGAGTGTCAACCCGCCGATACTTCGGTCGCGCGATTGGCATCGATTTCTACAGTCGTCAGCGCTAGCGGCGGTAGGAGACTGTCGGGTAGGACGTTTGCCAACGACCGAACCAAGGGATCTGTGGGCGAACGGATCGCATGTTTGGCCTCGATGCGGAACGGCCGGTTCGGCGCCGCGATTGAATGCGGGCTTCACGCAATGCAGCAGCGCGAGCGGCACGGCGGAAAATCAGTTCCTGCTGAGCAGACGTGCGGCGATATCGCAGAATTGTATCGTCTGTATCGGGGGCGGGACGGACAATAACATTCGCCGTCGGCCGCGTGACGGTGAATGCTGGTTGTGCCGACACCGTTTCGGGGAGCGTCAGCAGCAAAATGAATCCAAGGCCCGCGTAAAGACTTCGCATCGTGATCTCCAGACGATCGGGATCAACCGCCGCTTTTGATGGTCACCCCGATCCGACATCCCGCGCCGCCAATGCGGCCAGTTGACACGGTAAATGTCAAGATGCCGCAGACGCCGACCATCGGCGCATAAGGCGGAGGCCGGTATCGAGACTATCGGATAAATGACGGTCCCGGCGCCAATCGCAGGCCCGGTTTTCCGTCATTTTACAGCGAAATCTGCTATGCTCTGCCGCGGTCGAGAAGACGCACGAGTTCATCAATGTGATCACCCCGCGCCGGAATCACGCAGACATAGACAAATTCGCCATCTGTCCAACTCACTGAAGTCGTTGTGCTATTGCCCGGCGGAGCGAGAAGTGATGTTTTAGTAGGCACTGGATTTACCGAGTCCACCGGCAGAACCAGCAGGTATCCTGTCACGGGAGTCCGGCGGCGGCTCGTGAAGCGAAATTGATACATGGCAATTGCAAATTTCGCCCCGTCTACCTGTTGGTGTGGGTACGACTTCGGACCGTCAATCGCCAGCCCTTTCGGAATCGATTCCCAGTCGGCCGGCAATGCGGAATCATCACCAACAAATTCGGTCAACTCGTTGAAATTGGGATCCTGGCCGACGATCGATGCTGCCAATTGAACCGTATCGACGTGCTGGGGACTTCCCGAGAAAAGCTGCCAGCCGATAATGCCGATGGCGAGGGAGGCCGCCGTCCCCACCACCAGACGCATCCAGGATCGCCGCCGCAATGCTGCTTTTGGCTTAGCCGCAGGCGTGGCAACAGCCTCTACAACGTCGGCCGTTTCAGAACGCTCTGCCAATTGCGCGAGCAGGCGGGTTTGCAAGTCGTGCGGCACGGGGATGTCGCGCATTGCCGTGCCAATTTCCCGGTCCAGTTGCTGACGGCGCAGAAACTCACTCTTGCATTCGGCATGCGATTCGATGTGCGCGGCCGCCTCGGCCAACTCGGGATCAGCAAGATCGCCGGAGTCGGGACGGGCCACTTCCAGAATTTCCAACGCCGTTCGACAATCCATTGTGATCATCTTTCGTGATTGGGCGATTCATCGGGCCTTCAGGTTTGTTGGCTTCCCGCTGGCTGAAACGATGCCAGCTTCTGCCGTAAGTGTGCCTTGCCGCGTGCCAACCGGCTCATCACAGTGCCAATCGGCACGTCCATCTGTTCAGAGATTTCCTTATAACTGAACTGCTCGAAATAAAACAAGATGAGTGGAGTGCGAAACTCTTCTTCTAACTCGTTCAAAATCGATTGCAGTTGTTCGTTATCGAGGCGGATATCCTGCCGACACTCTTCCCCCGGCTCGGGGGCATGTTCGAGTGAGAGCAGCTTTGTTCCCGTGGTTCCTCGAAGACTTTTTAAGTACGCATTGCGTGTGATTGTGAACAGCCACGCTTTGCCGTTCTGCGGGTCGCGGAGCTGCTCGATTTTCTGGTGAGCGGTGAGAAACGACTGCTGGACGAGGTCTTCCGCATCCGCCGATTTGCCCGACAGACGAAACGCATACCGGTACAGCGCTGCATAATGCTGCTGCACCAGTTGGGCAAGTAAGGACGCGGCTGAACCGTCGGCCATGATCATCTCTCGAATAACTGATCCGTTTCCGGATCGGTTTATTCCCCGAAGACGTGCGATTTTTCGTTTACGGTAGCAATAATCTGGTCGAACCGTCGAGTCGGCGGGTCGCTGCTGACTCTTTCATCATACGAATTCGCGGTGAAAATCGTTCTCATGAATCTTTGAAAAGTCGGGAAAAAGCGGGAATAGAATGGCAAATTCGCGTGTCTTTGCTTCTAATGACACAAATCGAGGGGACCACAGTGACGGTTGCAGCCGTCTTAGAAATCTGTCGGTGATGATCGAACACCTTGTTAATGAGGAGAGACCCATGAAAAAGTTGATGACCTTACTTACGCTGGTTTCGTTGACGGCGTTTGCAGCTGGCTGCGGTAGCGACACTGCCGACCCGGCCGCATCGAACGGTAATGGCGACGGTACATCGACCAACGGCAACGGCGACAGCACAACCGAACCCACGGCCGATGGCACTACCGAACCCACGGCCGACGGAACAACCGAAACCGAAACGCCCAAGGAAACCGAAACGCCCAAGGAAACCGAAACGCCCAAGGAAACCGAAACGCCCAAGGAAACCGATACGCCCAAGGAAACCGACACTCCCAAGAAAACCGATGCTCCTAAGAAAACCGATGCTCCTAAGAAAACCGATGCTCCTAAGAAAACCGATGCTCCTAAGGAAACTGACACGCCGAAGAAGACCGACGCTCCCAAGAAAGCCGACGCTCCCAAGGAATCGAAGAAGCCCGTCGATGACACCAAGGATGACGTGGACGAAGAAGACTAAAGCCACGCGAGTCAACGTAACAAGGCCGGGTGAATCTCACCCGGCCTTGTTTATGCGCTGTTAGCGACGCCCGTTTAGCCGCTGCCCAACGGGCAGCGTGTCCTCACTAGCGAGGCTTGCCGAGAATGACCTTGAGCTTCACTTCTTTGCCTTTGCGTTGCACGACGATATCGACTTCATCGCCCGCTTTGAATTTTCGCAACGCCAGATCGAAATCGCTGAGGTTGCCGATCTTCTGGCCACCGAGGCCGACGATCACGTCGCCACCCTTCAAGCCGCCTTTCTCAGCGGGACTGCCGCCGGCAACAGCCATAATCGCGTAGCCCTTGGCCTCTTCGGCGAAGTCGGGAATGCTGCCGAAATAGGGGCGGCTGCCCGTGCGTGCCTGCGTCGACTTCCGTTTGACTTCGATATATTTGGGTCGTTCTTTGGTGGCGATGGTGTTGTCGGCTATTTCTTCCACCATCTGAACGACGCGTGACATCCCTGCGAGATTGATCTTATCCCAATCGTCGGTGGGGCGATGGTAATCTTTGTGTGTGCCGCTGAAGAAATGCAGCACGGGCATCTTCTTCCCGTAAAACGAGGAATGGTCGCTCGGGCCGAAGCCGCCTTCTTTCAGTGTCAGTTTGAAGTTGTGCTTCTTCCCTTCCGCTTCGATGAGCTTCTTCCATCGTGGGGTCGTGCCGATACCGTACACCACCAATTTGTCGTCGGTCACCCGGCCGACCATGTCCATGTTCAACATGGCGATGGTCTTATCCAGCGGAAACACCGGATTCTTGACGTAATGGGCCGACCCGATCAGACCGCGTTCTTCGGCGGTGAAGGCAATAAACACAATGCGGCGGGCCGGCTTCTTGTCGCGGGAACCGAATCGGCGGGCCAACTCGATCAGCGCGACCGTACCCGATGCATTGTCGTCGGCACCGTTGTGTACGGCTTTGCTGCCCGGTGCGAGCGAACCTTGTCCACCCATGCCGACGTGATCGTAATGCGCACCGATGACGACGGTTTCGTCGGCAAGCGGCCCTTCGCCTTCCAGCACGCCGATGACATTCTTGACTTCGACCTTGGTGACTTCGAGCGAGGTCTCGCCGGTTGCCTTCCAACCTTTCAGGGCGGTGGTCTGCGGTTTGACGTCCTTGTCGATTTCCGCTTCCAGATCCGCCAACGATTTCTTCAGCGACGCTTGCAACAACTGATCGACAGCCTTCGCCGTTACGTGCAAAATGGGAATCGAGTTTCCGCTGGCATTGCCGCCGTATCCAAATCGCATCAATGGGTCATCGTCATCCGCCTTGCCCGCTGCCACTTTTGCCGCATTGAGTCGCTTGACTGTGTCGGCCAGTTTCTTGCGGGCGGCAGCCGTCTTCTCGGCGTCCTTTGCGTCGGTCTTCACCAGTGCTTCGGCAGCAGCGACGACACGGCCGGTTTCCTTTTCCACCAACGAATTGTCGTTTTTTGCATTCTTGCGAATGCTGTAGGGATCGTTGACGAACAGGATGGCAGCAGCCCCTTTACCGAATGCGTTGCTGACCTTCGTCCGAAGCGAAGCATGCACCGTAACCGGTCCGCCTCCGCCGAACTTGCCGTGCGGATTTCCCTGCTGGGGATTGCGCCGCATGACGATGACGATCTTGCCCTTTAGATCAACGTCGGCGAAGTCCTGGTATTCCTTTTTTTTCGCGTCGATGGCGTAGCCGCCGAACACAATGCCGCCGTCAAATTTTCCCGCTCCGCCGAACGAGCAGGTTTGAAAATCGCCGTTGATCTTCAGGTTAATCGACTTACCATCTGGCCCCGTAAACGCCAAGGTGTTGGTCTTTCCCAACTTGCTGCCGGTGGTCATGGTGAAGGGCTGAAATGCTTCCCCTTCAACCGACGTCACGTCCAGCCCGGCTTCGCGGAAGGCGTTGCGAACAAAATCGGCTGCCTTGTTCAGGCCGTTCGTTCCCACTCCGCGGCCCTCGAGTTCATCGGACGCGAGGTACTTGATATCCTTCAGCAGCCGCGATTCCGACTCATTCGCCGCGTCTCCGAAGACGGGAAACGCGGATAGAACGGCAAGCAATCCGATCGCGACGGCGGTCGGCAATGCGGTAAATCCAGGACGATTGACTCGTTTCATGGAGGCGAGTCCTTTATGGCTCGAAGCAGGTACGGGTTTGGAACGACAGGTGATATTGTATACAAACGCCCGAAGTCGTGGCCACCACAACGGATGGAAATTGAGTGCCCGAGTGTGGTCGGGAGGTTTGTAGCCCTTGTTGAATTCACCAAGAAGGGGCGATTCATCGGGTTTCGTCGCGGCAAGAAGCGATCGAACCGCATGAATGCGGTCACTACGAACCCTCACTGGTGACACGCCAGTGCCACACATTTGAACAATTGATAAGCGATCCGCAGAATTGAGATCAGATCGACATGAATGTAGCCGAACCGCTGTTTTATGATTTTTTCGCGCCGGGGCGCATCGTCTTCGGGTGGGGAAGGCGTGCGGAGGCGGGAACGCTGGCGGCGTCGCTGGGGCGGCGCGCGTTTATTGTGTGCGGTTCGCGGACGTTGTTAGCAGCCGGACTGATTGACGAACTTTCGCGAACTCTGGGTGAAGCGGGCGTTCATGCCGTGCAGTTGGCAACAGTATCTCGTGAACCAGAGGTGCAGGACGTTAATGAGGTCGTTAGTTCGCTGCATAAATGTGACGCGGGCGATGGTGATCTGTTGTTGGCCGTCGGCGGAGGTTCGGCCATCGATCTGGCCAAGGCAGCCGCTGCGCTGGCGACCAATCGACACGGCGAATCGGTCGCCGATTTTCTGGAGGGAGTGGGGCGCGGTCTGAAGATCGAACGGCAACCGTTGCCGTTGATGGCGATGCCCACCACATCGGGAACGGGCAGCGAAGCGACCAAGAACGCCGTCATTTCTTCCTACGATCCTCCATTCAAGAAGAGTCTGCGATCGGAAATGATGGTGCCGAACATTGTGCTGGCCGATCCGGAATTGAGTGTTTCGGTCCCGCCGTCAGTGACGGCTCATACCGGTATGGATGCCATTACGCAGTTGATTGAAAGTTACATTTCCAATCGCGCGCAGCCAATTCCGCAAGCGCTTTGTATTTCCGGTCTCAAATTGGCCGTCCCGTCTATCGTCGCCGCTGTGGAAGAAGGGCATTTGCGTGGCCCGCGAGAGAACATGGCGCATGCGTCGATGCTCTCGGGCATGGCGTTGGCCAACTCGGGGCTGGGATTGGCGCACGGCGTCGCAGCAGCGTTGGGGGTTCACTGCCGAGCGCCGCACGGACTTGCCTGTGCCGTCATGTTGCCGGTGGCGATGCGGGTCAACCGCGAAGTGCGTGCAAGCGAACTGGCCGAGTTGGGCAGGTTGTTCACCGGCCAGGCGCTGACCGATGAAGCCGATGCGGTGGAAGCGGCAATCGAGACGATTGAAACCATAGGCAAGCGAATTGGCGTTCCAACTCGACTGTCGGAAATCGGCGTGCAGGGAGACCAGTTGCCGGCGCTTGTGACCAGTTCACGAGGCAACAGCATGAGCGGCAACCCGCGCGAACTCTCCGACGAAGAACTTCTGGACCTGCTAAAGGGGATGCTGTGATTCTAGCCGCAGGACTCACGCCGGCCTGGCAGCAGATTCTGCTCTTCGATCGGTTTCAACCGGGCGAGGTGAATCGAGCGCAAGAAGCCCACTGGTGCGCATCGGGAAAAGTGTTGAATGTTGGCATCGCCGGGCATTCGTTGGGCGAACAGTTTCGCACGCTGGCGATGATTGGGGGATCTGGCGGCGAGGCGATTCGGCGGGAATTTGCCGACGCCGAAATCGATGCCCGCTGGATCGAGACCGAGACACCGACGCGGGTCTGTACAACGATTCTCGACAAATCCACCGGCGTGACAACCGAACTGGTTGAAGAGTCGCGAACGCCGACGGAACAGGCGCTGGCCGATTTTGAAGCCGCATTTGCTGAAGAATCCCAGGACGCCGACATCGTCGTCCTCAGCGGCTCGTTGCCGCCGGGAGTGCCGACCGACTTCTATGCAAAGCTGCTGGAACGGACAAGTTGTCGCGCTGTACTCGATATTCGTGGGCCGGAGTTACTGGAGGCGCTTCCTTGCCGTCCGTTTCTGGTGAAGCCGAACCGCGAGGAGTTGGGGAAAACCTTCGGGCGGGATTTATCGAACGATGACGATGCGATTGCTGCTGTCCGGCAGACGGTTGAACTGGGCGCCGATTGGGTCGTGCTGACCGACGGCAGTCGCCCGGTCATCATCGGCTTCGACGGCGGACTGTTTCGCGCGAGTTCGCCTGAGGATTTGAGCGTGGTGAATCCGATCGGTTGCGGCGATTGTCTGGCTGCAGGAATCGCCGTCGCATTGGAAGGGGGGCGAACCCCCATCAACGCCATCCGCTTCGGCTTGGGCGCCGCCATCGATAACGTTGAGCAGTTGCTGCCGGCCCGTCTTAATCGTGCACGCGTGGAAGCCGTCGCAAGATGGGTCACGCCGGAACGGATTTAGCGGCGCGTCTATCTCAGATTGTCAGATCGCCCTCCCAATTCTGCGTGACAGTTGAGAGCGGACGGGCATTTTAAACGGCTCGCATGTACAACACCGCGCTGTATGCGACGACGGCACCGACGGCGAGGATTGCGAAGTTTAGAAGTTTTCTGGCCGTTTCAACTCGTTTGTGGGCGATGATCTGCACGATGAAGAACACGAACGCCACCATCACGAATTTGAAGTAGACCATTCCCTTGGGACCCCAGTGACCAATGAAGAAATTCGCAACCGGGTTCGACTCGACGTGGCCACCGTGATACAGCAGCTTAAATGTCAGCACGACATCAGCGATGCTGAAACACAGAAACAGCAGAACTTCGCCGCTGAGGTGCGTGTGCAGATTGGAATGCGTGAGCACATTGCCGAGGGACTTTGAGCGAGACTTTCCCTCGCTTCGTCGAGCCTGATTTGACATGCCACGCCTCCTGAGTTGGCAATGTGATTTCACAGCTGCGCTGAAAACGTCTGCGATGCGTTGCATCGCAGCTGCGCTAGTCATTCGTCTTAAGCGCGGATCAGCTTGCGAAGTTGTTCGATGTACCCGGGGATTGCTTCCTTCGGCTCGTCTTTCTCTTCGTATTCCAGAACCACATAGCCGCGATATTCGGCTTTCTTCAGGATGCCGACGATGCGTTCGAGATCAGCGTCTTCCTTTTTACCGTCGCGGCTGATCGCCGTCTTGATTTGCACGTTGATTGCCCAGGGCGCAATCTGTTCGAGATCGCGATACGGGTCGTCGGTGCGGAAGTTGCCGCCGTCGAAGTTCACGCCGAACCACGGCGACGGTTTCACGCCGTCGATGATTTTCATCATCTGTGCCGGTGTCGCCGTAATGCCGCCGTGATTTTCCAACGCCAGGAAGACCCCTTTTTCGGCGGCGTAGGCCAGCGACTGATTAATGCCCTCGACACAGCGTTCGATCGATTCCGCTTCGTTGCCACCCTTGGGAACACGGCCGGCGAAAATGCGAATGACCGGCGCGCCCATTGTGGCGGCATAGTCGATCCATTCCCGCGTCATCTTCAATTCCGCTTCCAACGCCTCGCCGGTTTTGCAGAAGTCGTTGCCGATGGCGGTGCCGGAGATGTCCAATCCCAATGCAAATGTCTTCTGTTTCACCTGCATCAGGTAGTCGTGCGTGATCTCGCGCGGGAAGTAGTAGCCGGTCAACTCGCAGCCGTCGAGATCCAACTCGGCACAGTAGTCGATGAAGTCGAGCATCGTCATCTTCGCGTCGGCCTTCGGTGCGCGAAATCGATTCGCGAGATACCGATTGAACGAATAGGCCGCCAGACTGAGTTTCATGCTCGGCCCGCTGTGCCGCTTAAGTGGACCGGCAGCCGGAGCGGTCTGAACGTCAATGCCGGAGCCGACAAACACACCGGCCCCCAGCAGCGATGACTTCAAAAACGTGCGGCGGTCGGAAGATTGGTTGGAATCGGTCACGGTTTTGCTCTCTTTCAGTTGGATTTGCACACGGCCAGGCGAGAT
This sequence comes from Planctomycetota bacterium, assembly GCA_963581435.1. Classification (GTDB taxonomy): domain Bacteria; phylum Planctomycetota; class Planctomycetia; order Planctomycetales; family Planctomycetaceae; genus JABISG01. The sequence continues at coordinate 39,542 of CAUZOL010000004.1, read as the reverse complement.
CGTCTCGTCGGTTCGGGCTGCGAACCGTTCTCACCGCATGGTGTCTATTCTGTCATGCGATGCGAGCCGATGAAAGCCCCGCGTGCAATCGGCTGCAATTGCAATGTCTGGGGGCGTTACTACACTTGTTGGAATTCCCCCGGGGCGCTGCCCGTGGGCTTTGCCCAATAACCCTATTCCACATTCTGAAATCTGTAATTCTATGCCCCGTTACGACCCGAAACGTATCGAAACCAAATGGCAGTCCTATTGGGACGCGAACGAGACGTTCAAAACGCCCGAGGAACCAACCGGGCCGGAAAAACTGTTCGTGCTCGATATGTTCCCGTATCCATCGGGAAATGGTCTGCATGTGGGACATCCGGAAGGATACACGGCGACCGATATCACCTGCCGTTACGCCCGCATGCGGGGCAAACATGTGCTGCACCCGATGGGGTGGGACGCCTTCGGTTTGCCCGCCGAACAGCACGCGATCAAAACCGGCACGCATCCCAGTGTCACCACGTACAAAAACATCGACACTTTTCGTCGGCAGTTGAAAATGCTCGGCTTCAGTTACGACTGGAGCCGCGAGTTCTCGACGACCAATCCGGATTATTTTCGCTGGACACAGTGGATCTTTCTGCAGATTTTCGACACCTGGTACGACGCGAAATGTGAATGGACCGGTCCTGACGGCCAACAGCGCATCGGTCGCGGACGGCCGATTTCTGAACTGCCCATTCCGCCGGAAATTAAGGATTTGGGTGATGAAGCCGTACGGCGATACCAGGACAAATATCGTCTGGCGTATCAGCACGAAGCGCCGGTCAATTGGTGTCCCGCGCTCGGCACGGTCCTCTCGAACGAGGAAGTCGATGCCAAAGGCCGTAGCGAGCGGGGCGATCATCCGGTCGAGCGGTTGCCACTGCGGCAATGGATGCTCCGCATTACGGCCTACGCCGACCGATTGGGCGATGATCTCGATGGCGTCAATTGGACCGAATCGATCAAGCTGCTGCAGCGAAACTGGATCGGCAAAAGCCACGGGGCGGAGGTGGATTTCTACATCGGTGCGCCCAATACCGAACTGCAGACAGAGCAAGGGACACCGGTTGGATTCGAGCAGTGGAAGGCGATTCGTTCTGGCGGTGGGCTGCCATCGGAAGCGGGTAGCGATGTTCTGCGCGTCTACACCACGCGCCCCGATACCCTGTACGGTGCGACCTACATGGTCCTCGCGCCGGAGCACCCGTATGTCGAGCGGTTGACGACCGCCAATCAGCAACAGAAGGTGACCGAGTATTGTCGGCAAGCCGCGCTCAAAAGCGATCTCGACCGCACCGATCTGGCGAAGGAAAAGACGGGCGTATTCACCGGTGCGTATGCGGTCAATCCGGTCAGTGGCGAGCCGGTGCCGATTTGGGTCGCCGACTATGTGCTGATCAGTTACGGCACCGGCGCGATCATGGCGGTCCCGGCACACGACCTGCGCGACTGGGAATTCGCCGTCGAATTCGATATTCCCATCACGCCAGTGGTCGCACCGCCGGATGGCTACAAGCCGTCGAAGGACGAGTTGGCGTTGGCACGCGAAGTTGATGGTGAGAAGGAATGCGCGTTCGTCGGCGTTGGCACGGCCATCAATTCGGGCGATTACAACGGACTTTCAACTGACGAATTCAAGCAGAAGATTTCTGCCGACCTTGCGGAACAGGGACTCGGCTCGACGGCGGTCAATTACAAACTGCGCGACTGGTTGTTCAGTCGGCAACACTTCTGGGGTGAACCGTTTCCCATCTGGCACGAATTGGACGACGAAGGCAATCTCACCGGTCTGTTGCGGGCGGATGCCGATTCCGAATTGCCAGTTGCGCTGCCGGAGAACTTCGACTTCAAACCGCACGGCCGTCCCGAACCGCCGCTGGACGAAGCGCCGGACGAATGGCTGTACAAGACGGCCGACGACGGCACGAAACTCAAACGCGAAACCAACAGCATGCCGCAATGGGCCGGCAGTTGCTGGTACTACATTCGTTTCTGTGATCCGAAGAATGACCAGCAGTTTATCGATCCGGAGAAGGAAAAATACTGGCTGCCGGTCGATCTCTACATCGGCGGTGCCGAGCACGCCGTGCTGCACCTGTTGTATGCGCGATTCTGGCATAAAGTCCTATTCGATCGCGGCCACTTGAGCATTCCCGAACCGTTTCAAAGGTTGGTGAATCAGGGGATGATTCTCGGGGAAGCGGAATTGACCGGATTCAAGGATAAAGCAGGCGACTGGAAATCAGTCGAGCAGATCGCCGCCGACGGTTTTGACGGCGAGCGAGTCCAACTTGATCCGTCACAGGTGACAAAGAAGGGCGAGAAGTTCGTTCTGAAGGAGAACCCTGCGATCATCGTTGAGAGTCGCGCCCACAAAATGTCCAAGTCGCGCGGCAATGTCATTAACCCAGACGATGTTGTTGATCGTTGCGGGGCCGATGCGCTGCGGTTGTATGAGATGTTCATGGGGCCGTTGGAGCAGGTGAAGCCGTGGAACATGAGCGGCGTGGAAGGCGTCTTTCGGTTTCTGGGCAAAGTGTGGCGGATGGTTGCCGACGAACGGGCCGACGATGTTTGCTTAAACGCCGCCGTGCAGGATGCCGATCCGACTAGCGAACAGTTGCGCGTATTGCACAAGACCATCAAGGCGGTCACCGAAGACATCGAGAAACTCTCGTTCAATACGGCCATCAGCCGGATGATGGAGTTCACCAACGCCATCGGCTCACACGACGTGCGGCCCGTGTCGGTCTTGAAACCGTTCGTGCAAATACTCGCGCCGTTTGCCCCGCACATTGCCGAAGAATGTTGGCAGTTGCTGGGTGAACACGACACACTCACCTACGCCTCCTGGCCGGAATTCGACGAGCAATATCTGGTCGAATCGGAAATCGAAATCCCGGTGCAGGTAAACGGCAAACTGCGGGCGAAAATCAAAATCGCCGCCGACGCCGATCAGGCAACCATGCAGGCGGCCGCCGAAGCCGACGAAACCGTCGCCGCCAATCTCGATGGCAAACAGGTGGTGAAAGTCGTTGTCGTGCCGGGTCGGATGGTGAATTTTGTGGTGAAGGGGTGAAACTGGTATGATGGCGTCGTGATTTGGTAGCACCGCGGAGAAACCCGGTTTTTTCAAAAAACCGGGTTTCTGTTGCCGCGCCGTTCGTATCTCCCGCAGATTGCGAGACACGAGATGTCAACAACACTGGCAGAACTCACCACGCCGCTCGGACCCCGGGACGCCGGTGTGCCGATGACGCTCGATGAATTCGACGCCGCCGACTTTGAGCGCGGCTCTCGTTACGAACTCATTCATGGAGTGCTTATTGTGACGCCTCCGCCGTTGGAAGAAGAACGCGATTCGAATGAAGAGTTAGGTTTGTTGTTGCGAGTTTATCAGCGATCGCACGCCGACGGCAAAGCCCTCGATCTGACGCTGCCGGAGCAGAATCTGCGGACGAAAACGCAAAACCGTCGCTGTGACCGGGCGATTTGGGCCGGCTTGGGCAGACGGCCGCGCACACGCGGTCCGGCATCGCAGCGGGACGTGCCGGCAATCGTCGTTGAGTTCCCGTCTTCGCGACCCGCCGACCAGCGTCGTGACTACGAAGAAAAACGCATCGAGTACCGCGACTTTGGCGTGCAGGAATATTGGATAATCGATCGGTTCAGCCGTTTGCTGACAGTCTATTCGTGGCGCGGCCGACGGTGGGTGAAGAAGACGTATTCGGAAGACGAAATCTACTCAACGGCTCTATTGTCCGGTTTCACCCTGCCGTTGGCTCAACTCTTTGCACTGACCGACCAATACGATTGATCTGTCGGAGTGCTCGCCATGACAGACAATGCCAACAATCGTCCAACGATCCGTCAGTCCTTCTGGCTTGGTATGTTCGCGTTTTCCATCCTGCTGATCGCGATCTGCCTCCCGCTATATGTCGCGACGAGTTCGTTCTTCGCCGACAGGTATGCTAGACAGCGCGAATATGAAGAAGTCTATGAGGAAGCTGAAAGCATCGCGTGGGACCACCCGGACGCGAGTTGGAAATGGCCTGCGTCGCCACCACCAATTCCCGTTGATGACGACAGTGATTGAGATTGCCGTTTACCGACGCCCGCTGAGCCGCTAGATTCCCCCACCCAATCCGCTCGTTCTGAGTGGATATCTCTCCACCACATCTGTTACCTCCGGTTTCAATCCCACGGAGTTTGCCGTGCGTTTCTATCGATGCGCAACGATCGCATTGTTGCTATCGGCAATAGCGGCTACGCTGCGTCTTGCCGTACCAATGGTGGCAGGCGATGGAGATGCTCCCGTGCAGAAGATCGAGACAATGTATCGCGATTACCGCCGGGAATTTCGTGACGTTCCCGACGTGACTGCGGCCGACTTGCGCGCGCTTTTGGAGAATGGTGAGGTGTTGCTGGTCGATGTTCGCGACGCGAATGAGAGAGACGTTTCGACGATTCCTGGCGCGATCACAGTCGAAGAATTTGAACGCAATCACGACGACAGTCGCGATGCCTCCGTCGTGACGTATTGCACCATCGGCTACCGCAGCGGACTCTATGCCGACCAGTTGCGTCAGCGGGGGGTGAAGGTGCTGAATCTCAATGGAGGAATTCTGGCGTGGAGTCATGCGGGCGGCCAACTCGTCACACTGACTGGAGAGCCGACCAAACGCGTCCACGTTTACGGGCGGCGTTGGAACTTGTTGCCGACAGATTATATCGCTGTCTGGTAACGCCCACTTCTTTGACCCGTCCACCATAACGCGGAATCGTGTCGGCTTTGTCGGTTTGACGGGGACAAACTGGTTGCAGTCGAACGGTTGCTTACCGTACCATGCACTCCAGCCAAACGGTTGCCCGAGTTGTTCAATTGGGGTGACGACAAACCGTTGGAAGTGGCACGCCAAGCAACCAACCAGACGTCGGAGTGAGTCGACGATCGCGTTGGCAGGATGTAAGAGGGCAAGATTGTGAGCGGTGACGCGAAAGGGCCAAGCAGCCGCCAGGGCAAGTCGCCCCGGCATACCGCGTCAGGTGGCGATACCCCCCGTCCCAATCGTGAGACCAGCAGTTCCCCGCGCGTCACGAAAACACCAGGAAAAATCGCTCGGAAATTTGGTCGCTACCGCATCATTCGCCGTCTTGGCAAAGGAGGCATGGGGACGGTCTTTCTGGCAGAGGACACACAACTGCAGCGGCAGGTGGCGCTGAAGATCCCGCAGTTTGAGTCGGACAACGATCACGAATTACTCGAGCGTTTTTACCGCGAAGCCCGTGCGGCGGCCACGTTGAACCATCCCAATCTCTGTCCGGTTCACGATGTCGGCGAGATTGACGGCATTCATTACCTGACGATGGCCTTTATCGAAGGGGAGGCGTTGTCCGAAATGGTCCGCCCTGGCGAACCGCTTTCAGCCGAACAGGCGGCCACAATTGTGCACAAGGTGGCCTTGGGAATGGCCGAAGCGCACGACAGAGGGATCGTGCACCGCGACTTGAAGCCGGCAAACATTTCGATGAATCATCGGGGCGATCCGGTGGTGATGGACTTTGGCTTGGCGCGACTGACCGACAGGGGCGAAACGCGACTCACGCAGAGTGGCGCGGTCCTTGGCACGCCGGCATATATGGCACCGGAGCAGATCAAAGGGGAAATCGATGCCATCGGTCCGGGCTGCGACATCTACAGCTTGGGCGTCATCCTGTTTGAGTTGATGACCGGCGAAATTCCGTTCGACGGACCGATTGCAGCGGTGCTTGGGCAGGTGTTGACGCAGGAACCGCCACCGCCGTCGAAGTTCTGCCCAGAACTCGACCCGCGGTTGGAGGCGATCTGCCTGATGATGATGTCCAAGCAGCGCGAAGATCGCTACGACTCAATGTTTGCCGTGGCTGATGCGCTGAGTGGGTTTTTGTTCGAGACGACGCGCAGCGGAGCGTATCTGCCGAATTCCGGACCACACAAAATCGCCGCCGATGCCTCCAGCACGTACAAAATCTCCAGTTCCGACGAAGAGACCAGACGGAATCGGCGCAAACGCGTTCCAATGTCGGAACGCATGGCGGCGGCATCTGAGATCGTCCAGCAGTCGGTCGGCACCGTGCAAAACTGGGCGGCACCGCGCAAGAAGCCGTTGGGGATTGCGATTGGGGCAGCGGTTTTGTTTCTCGTCGCTTGCATGTCGGCCTTTCAGTTTTTCGGTGATGCGGACGAAGACATTTCTCAACCTGGAAGTACCGACGAGGTAATCGTCGATAGCAGTCCCGACCGTGGCAACGCGGGGGGGAATGGTGCGGCGGGCGGTGGTGAGAAGCGATCCCGCAAAGAGATCACAAACAACATCGGCATGCGGTTGGTGTTGCTCCCCGCGGGCGAGTTTTCGATGGGGGAAACGGCATCTCAATACGCTTTCGATGACGAACGGCCGCGGCATCGCGTCTCCATGACAACGTCATTCTATATGGGCAAGTATGAAGTCACGCAAAAAGAATACGTGGCCGTCATGGGGACGAACCCATCGTTCTTCAAGAGCGATAACCGACCGGTGGAGTCGGTTTCGTGGAACGACGCACGCGAGTTCTGTCGAAAATTGGGCGTGCAGGAGAATGTCGTCTATCGACTGCCGACCGAAGCCGAATGGGAATACGCCTGCCGCGCCGGTTCCGCGACCTCATGGCATTTCGGGAACGACGCCAGCCTGCTCCGTGAGTACGCGTGGTCGTCCGATATTGCAGGGGGGTCCACCGCCGAAGTAGGGAAACTGAAGCCGAACGGCTTCGGCCTGTTCGACATTCACGGCAACGTCTCGGAATGGTGCAGCGACTGGTACAGCTTCAATTATTACTCCGAGTCTCCCGGCTTCGACCCGCAAGGCCCCAACCAGAACGATGCCGCCCGCCTGGGTTACACCAAAGTGGTGCGCGGCGGCAGTTGGGATTCGACGGCGGCCATCTGCCGATCGGCCTACCGAGGCACCAGTTCCATGATGGTCCGCACCTCACGAACCGGGTTCCGGGTGGTGAGGGTCAATGGAAATTAGTCGATCGTTGATGAGCGCGTTGGCAGAACGAATGGGGGCAAAATTGTGAGCGGTGACGCCAAGCGACCAAGCAGCCGGCAGGGCAGGTCGCTGCCGCATTCCGAAGCAGGTGGCGATACGCCCCGTCCCAATCATGAGACCGGCAGTTCCGCCCGCGTTACGAAAACGCCGGATAAAATCTCACGGAAGTTTGGCCGTTACCGCATCATTCGTCGCCTCGGCAAAGGGGGCATGGGAACTGTCTTTCTGGCAGAGGACACACAACTGCAGCGAGAAGTGGCGCTGAAGATTCCACAGTTTGAATCGGACGATGACCATGAACTGTTGGAACGGTTCTACCGCGAAGCCCGCGCGGCGGCCACGTTGAACCATCCCAATCTCTGTCCGGTTTTCGATGTCGGTGAAATCGACGGCATTCACTACCTGACGATGGCCTACATTGAAGGACAGGAGTTGTCCGGATTGGTCCGCGCCGGCGAACCGCTCGCAGCCGAGCAGGCCTCGGCCATCGTTCACAAGGTTGCCCTCGGGATGGCCGAAGCGCACGAAAAGGGAATCGTACACCGCGACTTGAAGCCGGCGAACATCTCGATGAATCAACGGGGCGAGCCGGTTGTGATGGACTTTGGTCTGGCACGGCTCAACAACAGCGGCGACGCACGTCTCACCAAGAGTGGGGCGGTCATTGGCACGCCGGCGTATATGGCACCGGAGCAGATCAAGGGGGACGTTAACGCCATCGGGCCGGGCTGCGACATCTACAGCTTGGGCGTCATCCTGTTTGAATTGCTCACCGGTGAAATTCCGTTCGATGGACCGATCGCGGCCGTCCTCGGACAGGTATTGACGCAGGAGCCGCCTCCGCCATCATCGTTTCGGTCAGACCTCGATCTGCGGCTGGAAGCCATCTGCCTGAAGATGATGGCCAAGCAGCGAGAAGACCGTTACGACTCGATGTTTGGGGTGGCCGATGCGCTGGGAGAGTTTCTGTTTGAAACGACGCGCGCGGGAGTCTATGCCAGCACCTCCGGTGCACACGCTGCCAATGTGCAGGCAGGGGCCAACGAGACAATCGGCGGCAGTACGAAGTCTGGGCCAACCGTTTTTACTTCGGAACGCTTCACTGTTGTGTCTCAGTTCGTACGACGGTCGGTCGAAACCGTTGGCCAATGGGCTGCACCGCGCAAGAAGTCGCTGGGGATTGCGATTGCCGGAGCGGTCTTGTCGCTCTTCGGCTGTATGCTCGCCTACCAATTTTTTGATGACGCGGATGAGGGTCGCAGTTCGCGCGTCGATGGTGCGAATGGTGGTGACGCGACCCATTCACTCAATGAAATCACAAATAGCATCGGCATGCAGCTGGTATTGATTCCGGCGGGCGAGTTTTCCATGGGGGATACGGCATCCCATTCCGGATTCGACGACGAGCGGCCACGGCATCGCGTCACCATCACAAAACCATTCTACATGGGGGCACACGAAGTCACACAGAAGGAATACGCGGCTGTCATGGGCAACAATCCGTCTTTCTTTAAGGGTGATGATCGGCCCGTGGAGTCGGTTTCGTGGAACGATGCTGTCGAATTCTGCCGGAAGTTGGGCGTTCAGGAAAACGTTGTCTATCGACTGCCGACCGAAGCGGAGTGGGAATTTGCCTGCCGTGCCGGTTCCTCGACGTCGTGGCACTTCGGTGACGACGCCAATATGCTCACCGATTATGCATGGTCGGACGACACCGCAGACGGCACGACCAGAGAAGTGGGACAGCTCAAGCCGAACGGCTTCGGCCTGTTCGACTTTAATGGCAACGTCGCGGAATGGTGCAGCGACTGGTACAGCTTCGTTTACTACTCCAAGTCGTCACCAGCCGATCCGCAAGGCCCCAACGACAGCAACGCCAAGGGTCTGGGAAACGCCAAAGTGGTGCGCGGCGGCAGTTGGGATTCGACGGCAGCCACTTGCCGGGCCGCCTATCGAGGCAGCAATTTGATGACGGACGGCAATTCACGGACTGGTTTTCGCGTGGTGAGAGTCGTCGGGAATTAGGTCGCGTCATGCGAGTATCGTGGGCCGGCAGAATGGGGCGTTAATTGCGTGGGCGGTCGATGCCGAGCGCCTTCATTCGTGAGTTCAGCGTTGAAGGATTGATACCCAGCAGTTTTGCCGCGCCGCTTTCTCCGGAATCCTTCCAGGCCGAACCCGAACAGCCCGAACAGCCCGAACAGCCCGAACAGCCCGTACAGCGCGGCGGTTCCCGCTGCCGATTGCACGTCCCAAACGATTCCACCCGTTGGTCGCCATTGCCAGAACAACAGGACGAGGGCAAGGTTTGTGAAGAGCACATAGGTGGCCCGCTCGATTGGCCTGGGAACGAACCGGGTCCACCACTTCTTAAATGTTGGCCGTGCCATCAGTGTGTGCTGGACTGCGAAGACACCCACCAGGAGTGTGTTGACCAGCATTGCCATCCCAAGCGAGCCTTTCGCCGGCGAGTCGATTGCCTTCGGATCGAAAACGTTGGACAGGAAGGCGGCCAGATACAGGAAGGTCCCCAGGAAAATCAGGTAGTTGATCGCGCCGTACGCGAAAACTAAGGATGCGCTTCGTCATGTCGTTTCCTCTCAAAACAGGATTTCGGTGAACAGCGTTGCCGTGCGAGACAACGCCGGCGTTTTTGCCAGGCGAGATGCTGGCCGATGTGTTACAGCACGACAAAGGGCCTCTTGGTCCTGATTGGCGGCTGAACTCACACTCGTCTGAAGAGAGCTAACGCATTCGCCGTCCCACATGCAGTGGGAATTTACAAATCGTTTGTATGTAACGAGTTGTATGCGTTGTGGCGGCGCTGGCGGAGTCGCGAAATCTCGCGAATTGCGGAATCTCGCGAGTGGGAATGACGGTCTTTAGCGATTTCAAGAGAATCGCTCGGCCGCATTCCGAGCTTCACGTCGTTTCGTCGCCCTACGCCAGATCGAAGGTTTTCAGCAGGGCGGATAATGCCGCTTCACCCTGATCGGCGGCAACGACGGCGCTCATGCGGATCTCGCTGGTGTTAATCATCTGCACGTTGATGTTCGCTTCGGATAGAGCGCGAAACATTTTCTCGCCAACGCCGGTGTGACTGCGCAGGCCGATGCCCATCGCCGACAGTTTCGCGATTTTCCGGTCGAAGCTGATCTCAGCATCGGGCCACTGCAGAACCACTTCGCGCGTCAACAGCAGGCATTGGTCGAGGTCGGCCAGCGGGACGGTGAAGGAAAGGTGTGCGTTTCCCTCGTGACCGACATTCTGAATGATCATATCGACCATCATGCCACCTTCGGCCGCGGCGGTGAAGACTTCGGTTGCCACGCCGGGGACATCGGGCAAATTGGCAATCGTCACCCGCGATTGGTCGGCGTCGAGCTGAACTTCGCTGACGACAATGTCCTCCATGCTCGAAAGTCGCGCCACCACCTCCTGCTCCAATTCGTCGTGCGACGTGCCATTGGATGTTTTGCGCGGTTCGTTCTTCCAGCCGACCGACGGGCTGCCGGAAGTTTCACGATGCAGTTCAAATCCTTCGTGGACAATCCGGACGGCCTCGTCGCAGCAATCGCGATCGACCAGCACGGAGATCTTGATTTCGCTGGTGGTAATCATGCCGATGCTGATGCCGGCCTTTGCCAGCGATGCAAACATCTGCGCCGCAACACCGGTGTGCGTTCGCATGCCGCTGCCAACGGCCGAGACCTTCGAGAGGTTGGTGCCACGCATCACGCGGCCCGCGCCAATTTTTTGCACGGCCTCTTCGGCTGCGGTCAGCGCTTCGGCCAGATCATCCTGTGGCACGGTGAACGACACTTCGGCCAGTCCGCCCGAACTGACATCCTGCACGACCATGTCGATTGGGATTTTCCGGTCGGCCATTTGCGAAAAGATGAGATTCATCACACCGGGACGGTCGGGCAATTCGCAGAGGCTGACGCGGGCTTCATTTCGCACCAATGCCACGCCGGTGACGATGGGCAGGTCCTGCTCGGTCTCCGGCGCGATCAGTGTGCCGACACCATCGGAATAGGACGGGCGGACGCGGAGCGGGACGCGGTACTTCTTGGCGAATTCAATCGATCGGGCATGCATCACCCCCGCACCCAGACTCGCCAGTTCGAGCATTTCGTCATACGAAATGCGGTCGATTTTGCGGGCTTCGGAAACGATTCGCGGGTCGGTTGTGAACACGCCTTCGACGTCGGTGTAGATTTCGCATTCGTCGGCACCAAGCACTGCCGCCAACGCCGCCGCCGTCGAGTCGCTGCCGCCGCGACCAAGCGTGGTGATGTTGAACGCGCGATCGCGTCCCTGAAAGCCGGCGGCGATGACGATGTGTCCCGCATCCAGTTCCGCCCGCATTCTTTCGGTTGAAATTGTCTGGATGCGCGCCTTTCCGTGCGATGAGTCGGTCACAATGCCGATTTGCGTGCCGGTCAGGCTGATAGCCGTTTCGCCCAAAGTGCCGACGGCCATTGCCATTAGCGCTCCCGACTCCTGTTCGCCAGTCGAGAGCAGCATGTCCATCTCGCGCGGCGTAGGCGTATCGGTAATTTCTGCAGCCAGGCCAATCAGCTCGTCGGTTTTCTTGCCGCGCGCGCTGACAACCATCACCACCTGATGTCCCGCCCGTTTCGCTGCGACGGCTTTTTGTGCCGCCGCCTGAATCTTCCCAGCGTCGGCGACACTGGTCCCCCCAAATTTCTGCACGATCAACGACACGTGATTCTCGCTTTTGTCTTCGGTTGTTTCGCCATGTGCGGGCTGGTACTGAAAAACGTCTGCCTGCACCGAGAATAGCAGATCAACCCACCGCAGGAAGCGCACAGGGATGCCGGTTTTCTCGACGCGAGCCGGGTCGCATTTCGTGGGCGGTCATTTTGTTTGCATTGTGGTCGTTTGTTCGCCATGCTGTGGGGCATGAAGTGGCCGGAATATATGGGAGCCAGCACATGGTCAATGTCACGTCGCGAATCTCGTTTGCCGTCCTATTGCAGATTGCGCTGATCGGGTGCGGCTCCGCGGGACCGTCGGGCCTTGCGGACGATCCGCTGCAATTGCATCTGACAGCCAACGACGATGGCAGTCTCAAACAGATGACTTTCAATGAGCAGACGTTGGGGTTCAACGACGGCTCGTTCGAGAAGCTTGCAACGGAAGTCAAGCAGTTGGTGACGGGTGACGGAGAAGCAGAGGGTGCAGATCTTCAAATCGAAATCTCCGCCGATCCACGTCTTCGATTCGAGTTTGTTCAACGTGCAATAAGTGTGTACGTGGAGCAAGTCGATACGAAGACGGAAAATTCGGACTTTTACATCTGCCATATGCGATTGCTGAATACAGCGACCGGTCCGACACCTGCAGTCCCGCGCAGCTTTTCGATCGTGGTGCCGCCATCGGTCGAAGTTGTGACGGACGATATCGAGCTTCCCGATATCAAGGTAAAACTGGTTGCGAATACGGACGGTTCACTGAAAAGCCTGTTGCTGGGACGACGAGACTTGGGAAGCGATGAACAGGCATTCGAACGGCTGCATCACCAAATCTCGCGAATCATCGGCAAACCGGGAAATCGGCTGACGCAAGACATCGAAGTCGAGATCGACGCCGACGGTGCGCTGCGGTATCAGCACGTCATCCAGGCGATCAAGGCGTGCAATGGCCGACTCGGTCGGAATGGATGGGTCTTCTACATCGAGAGGATCAAGTTTGCAGAAATCGGCGGCTCGCGCGGTCAGGAAGAGTCTCTGCAGGAGTTGGAGGTCCTCAATTTTCTTGAGACCGGTCCCAAGAAAGAGGATCGTCCTATGCTCTTGCCACCGCCAATTGATCCCCCGCAGTGAGAAACCCCTGCTGTCCGTCCGGACGCAAGAAAAACGCGAGATGACAGAGTGGGTGTTATGCGGTGTTTGCGTCGAGTGTGTCGTTGGCGGGGCCTGCGGTTTTCGAGGAGATGGCCGTTCTTTGGGAAATGAATCTCGCAATTCTTTGTGGGATGGCTACACTTACACTCCTGAATGGAGAATTTAGGTCGAATGGAAGTCGCAAAAAAAGGAGCAACCCAATGGGAGAAGGCCGCGTCGAGGGAACGGAGTCGAACGGACGGTTGAATAACGGGTTGGAGGGTGAGCTGTCGGCATTGATCGACGGTGCACATCAGATTGAGGAGAATGTCCAGCGCGAGCTGTTAGCGCAGGCGGGGCTGCAGTTTTCATCGCTGGTTGTCCGCAGGGTGCCCAACGGTGTTTGTCTCGAAGGAGTGCTTGAAGCGGACGATGCCGATGGTGCCTCATCGAGTATCAACGGGCTTGCCCGTCGTGTGGCTGGTGTGCAAGAGGTGTTGAATCATCTTGTCGTGCATCAAGCGGGCGATAAAGTCCCAGCAAAAGGTTGATCCTGACGCGGGGGCGGTGTCACAACGACCGGGTTTGCGTGCGGCTGCTGAAATTGCAGATTTCGTCTGTACCCCGATTGCACCTTGTGATACTGTCCGCGTTCGGATTTTTATCGACAGGTTGTCTTTCGAGCCCATTCATGGACATCTCGTCCAATTTTACGTGTTTACTTAGCTTTTCGTCGCTTTCGGCGGAACATGTTGTTGTTCTGTTTCGGCGGAAACCGGTGGCAGTCAGCCAGTGAGGGCTTTATGCCGCCGGACGGGAAGTTGCTGCGCGTGAAGATTGTTTTCAGTTGAACGGGAACACGACAACCTTTCGTCTGGGTCGCGTCACGTTGCGAAATGGCAAGGAGGCCATCGTGAGTTTCGGTAAAACTCAACAGCAGGACGTTAAGCTTCAGATTCGCTGGCTCATCCGCCGGGATATGGTGGAAGTTCTTAAAATCGAGAGCGCCAGTTTCGAATACACCTGGAGCGAAGAAGACTTTCTGCGGTGCTTGCGTCAGCGCAACTGCATCGGCATGGTGGCCGAGCAGGACCACGAAATCGTGGGCTTCATGATTTATGAATTGCACAAGTCGAAATTGCGGATTTTGAATTTTGCCGTCGCGTCGGCAGCGCGTCGCCGGGGAGTGGGTCGCCAAATGATCTGCCGCCTCATCGACAAGCTCTCGCAGCAGCGACGCAAGGAAATTGTGCTGGACATTCGCGAAACGAATCTCCCGGCTCAAATGTTCTTCCGCAGCGAAGGATTCCGCGCCGTCCAGATTCTGCGGGATTATTACGACGACACCGACGAAGACGCCTACGTAATGCGGTACCAATTGGCGGGCGTTGACGAACTGCGTTCGCCCTACATGATCAAGAATCGCATTTCGGAATACGACGAATCGGAGTTGGAAGACGTGTAACGGCTACGTATTTCCGTCTCTGCCACAGTGCAACAATATCAACAGCCTTCGGTCGATGGGCCGAAGGCTGTTGACTTTATGTAGACAATGAACACGGCAAGTGCTGCGCAGCAGCGCGCAAACCCAAACCGACAGCTTGCTGTCGAAGTGCTGCTCAATCCGGACACCGACAGCAATCTGTCGGTTTGGGGTCGCGGCTCGCTCCGTTCGCATTGGATCCCCTGCGATTTGGGCTTCCACAACTTTCGACCGCACATCCGCCGCGAGGCACTTTGCGGCACGCTACGCTTTCGGTCGGCCAATCGCTAGAATCTCCGCCGGTAGATGCTCGGGGTGCGATTGGGACTCCTCGGGCAGTTTGTGTTTTCAGTCAACACGCGGCAATGTGAAGTGGCAGGGATGGCGAAAGCGAAGAAGGCCGCAGATATCGAAGCCGAAACCCAGGAGATCGGGCGATCTCTGTGGGATCGCCTGGAACGTCGCACGCCAACATTGTTCGAGCGACGCTGGTGGGACGACCAGATTCTCTCGTGGGCGATGTCCGACGAATCGGTCAAAGTGCAGATGTTCCGCTTTGTCGATGTGCTGCCGATGCTCCGCACGCACGAGCAGGTCACGCAGCATCTTCAGGAATATTTCGACGAAGTTCGGCAGCATTTGCCTTCGGCAGTGCGAATTGTGATGGACCTTTCGCAGCCGAACTCGGTGTTGAGCCGGGCGGTGGCGTGGAACGCCCGCAAGATGTCGACAGGCATGGCCCGCCGATTCATCGCTGGCTCGAATGTGGAAGAAGTGCTGCGATCGGTGGGCAAACTGCGCAAGCAGGGATTTGCCTTCACACTCGATTTGCTGGGTGAAGCGGTTGTCAGCGAGCGTGAGGCGGAGGCGTATCAGCAATCGTACGTGGAATTGATCGACGGACTTTGTCCGCAAATTAACTCCTGGCCCGAAGCCGGACAGATCGACTGCGACGAACAGGGGCCAATTCCGCGGGTCAACGTTTCGATCAAGCTGTCGGCGCTGTTCAGCCAGTTCCAACCAGTTGATCCGGCGGGAACGGCCGAAGGGGTCAAGACACGACTGCGATCGCTGCTGCGTTCGGCCCGCGAGCGCGATGCTTTCGTCAACGTCGATATGGAACATTACGCCTACAAAGACCTGACGCTGGAAATCTTCAAGCAGGTCTTCATGGAAGATGAATTCCGCGACTTCCCCGATTGCGGCATCGTCATTCAGGCATATCTGCCCGATGCCGAACGCGACCTCCGAGACTTGCTCAAGTGGGTGAAAAAACGGGGAACACCAGTTTGGGTGCGGCTGGTGAAAGGGGCGTACTGGGATTATGAAACCGTTCATTCGCGCTATAACAGCTGGCCGATTCCCGTCTACCTACAGAAGTGGCAATCGGACGAAAACTACGAACGGCAAACTCAGTTCTTGATGGAAAACTACAAGTGGCTGAGGCCGGCGCTGGCCAGTCACAATTTGCGAAGCTTGGCGCACGGGGTTGCGTGGGCGCGAAAACTGGATGTTCCGCCGGCAGCATGGGAAGTCCAGATGCTGTACGGCATGGGAGCCGATCAGGCCCAACTGTTTACTGAAATGGGCCATCGCGTTCGGGTTTACACTCCGTTCGGCGAGTTGATTCCGGGCATGGCGTACCTGGTCCGGCGGCTGTTGGAAAATACGTCGAACGATTCATTCTTGCGGCAAAGCTACCGGGAACACGTTTCGATTGAGGAGTTGATGATGAGTCCAACCGAAGTCGGCGCACAAACAGCGCCGCCGGAAGAAGAGCCGGTTCTTGAATTTGTCAATGAGCCGCACGCCGATTTCAGCCGCAGCGAAGTCCGCGAAGCGATGCAGGAAGCATTGGACGATGTTGCCGCGGAGTTGGGTGGTGAATATCCGCTGATAATCGATGGCCGCACGGTCGAAACGAGCGCGACGATTATCTCGCGGAACCCGTCTCACAAGGATCAGGTTGTCGGGACGGTTTCGTCGGCAACGACGGACAATGCGGCCGACGCAGTCGATGCCGCACGCCGCGCGTTTCGCGGGTGGGCAAACCTCGAAGTGCAGTACCGCGCCGAATACGTGGAACTGATCGCCTCGGAGATGCGAAACCGCCGGTATGAGTTGGCAGCATGGGAAGTGTATGAGTGCGGCAAGCCGTGGGCAGAGGCCGACGGCGATGTGACCGAGGCGATCGATTTTTGCGTTTATTACGCGCAGCAGATGCGGAAAATGGCGGTTCCGCGCCAATTCGATTTGCCCGGCGAGGAGAACAGCTACTTTTATCGTCCGCGCGGGGTGGTGGTGGTGATTGCGCCGTGGAACTTCCCGTTGGCGATTCTGACCGGCATGACGGCCGCCGCGCTGGCGGCGGGCAATACGGTGGTGATGAAGCCGGCCGAGCAGTCGTCGGTGATTGCTGCCAAGCTGATGGATATATGCCAATCGGCTGGGATTCCCGACGGCGTTGTGAATTTTCTGCCGGGTACGGGTGAGACGATTGGCCCCGAACTGGTCGGCAATCCCGATGTCGATTTGATTGCCTTCACCGGTTCGCGTGCGGTCGGACTGGAAATCAACCGGGCGGCTGCACAACCGGACGAACGCCGCGCGTCGGTGCCCCGCGTGATCGCCGAGATGGGGGGCAAGAACGGAATCATTGTCGATGACGACGCCGACCTCGACGAAGCAGTCGCCGGCGTGCTGAAAAGCGCCTTCGGATATGCCGGCCAGAAGTGCTCGGCCTGCTCGCGGGCAATTGTCCTCGACGCGGCGCATGACGCATTCGTCGAACGACTGGTGGAAGCGACAAAAAGTCTCGACCTCGGTCCGGCTGAGTTGCCGGGGACATCAGTCGGTCCGGTGATTGACGAAGAAGCGCAGCAGCGGATTCTGGAGTGCATCGAAGCGGGCAAGGAAGAAAGCACCTGTGTGCTGGAAGGTGATCTCGGCGAGTTGGGCGATGAAGGATACTACATCGGGCCACACATTTTCGTAGAGGTTGACCCACAATCCCGGCTCGCTCAGGAAGAAATCTTCGGCCCGGTGTTGGCCGTCATCAAAGTCAAGAATCTTGATGAAGCGATTGAGGTCGCCAACGGCACCGACTACGCATTGACCGCTGGCATGTTCAGCCGCAGCCCGGAAAATCTGACACGTGCGCGGAAAGAATTGCAGGTGGGCAATTTGTACTTGAATCGCGAGATCACCGGCGCATTGGTCGAACGGCAACCGTTCGGCGGATTCAAAATGTCGGGCATGGGATCAAAAGCGGGCGGCCCCGATTACCTCAGCCAATTCGTGATCCCGATCAACGTCACCGAAAACACCATGCGCCGCGGCTTCGCCCCGCCCGCGGATGAAGAGAAGTAACCAAAGGGTCGCTTGCGGTTGGAACGAGACGGCTGCCCTTCCTGGAGTTGGAAGGCTTGACCGAGTTGCCGAAAAGTGACTCGTCATTAAGATCGACGTGCAAGCACTCGTCGGTCGCTCTTTGCTGGCGAACGGCAACCGTCACTTCATCTCCGAAGTCGATCCCGCAAAAGTCCCAAATTCTTGGCTGTCGATGGTCTGATCGACCCTGAGTTCGCGAAAACGCATGGGTTGCGCTGGCGCGTAAGGAGTCCACGAATATCGTCGCTCAACTTGCTGTCCGGCATTTGACGAACTGGCGTGCATGTTGATCGAATTCAAGGTACAACGGGACCGTGGTTCTCCAGTTGAAAAAATGGAGTGACAGCGTCCTTTGCGAAATAGGGGGACCACCTCTTTCTGACAAGAGCGTCCCTTTTCGTCGATATGAAAAGGGCATAGACATCAAAAGGGAAGAGCAAAAACTCACACGATTAACGAGGGTGTTTCATGTTAATGCAGCGGACGACCGTTCTCATCACATTTCTGATGTGCTCATGTCTGGTTTCAGAAACAGTCTTCGCGCAAGCACGTAAGCGCAAGCCGGCGCCGACGCGCAAATTCGATGCCCCGGGTTCGCCCGCATTCAAGCAACTGAAACCCGGTGTGAATCCGCCCGTTGATGTGGATGGGAACTTTGTGATTGGCCCCAAATACTCAGCCGCTCCCGAACGCAAAGCCGTCAAAGACGTTCCGCAGGGGAAGGTGCAGCAGTTCACGATGGATTCGAAGGACGGCAAATTCTTGAATCCAGGGATTGCCCGCAAGGTGTTCGGGACGGTGGATCCCAAGAACCCCAAGACCTTGATCGTTGAAACCCACGAGATTGATTACAAGCGACAGATTACCGTTTACATTCCGGCGCAATATGTCCCGGGTACCGCAGCACCTTTCATGGTCAGCCACGACGGATCCAAGGGCAAACCCAACATGACGCTGCCGCGTATCCTCGACAACCTGATCGCTCAGAAGCGTGTCCCGGCGATGATCCTCATTATGATTGCCAACGGTGGCGGCGATGCCCAGGGACACGAGCGCGGAAAAGAATATGACACGATGTCGGGCCTGTTCGCCGAATACATCGAAACCGAAGTGCTGCCATTGGTGGAGAAGAACTGCGAAGTCAAACTGACGAAAAATCCCGACGGCCGCGCGGCCATGGGCAGCAGTTCCGGAGGTTCGGCCGCGCTCATCATGGCTTGGTATCGCACCGATCTTTATCACCGCGTGCTGACGACATCAGGCACATTCGTGAACCAGCAATGGCCCTTCGACCCCAAGACGCCCGATGGGGCCTGGGGGTTTCATAACGGGCTGATTGCCGAAAGCCCGAAGAAGCCCATCCGGCTTTTCATATCCGTGGGCGACCGGGATCTGCTGAATCCCAACGTCATGCGCGACGGCATGCACGACTGGGTCGAGGCAAACAATCGCATGGCCAAAGTGCTCAAGGCCAAGGGCTATCACTACCAATATCTCTTCTGCCAGAATGCCGGCCATGGCATCGGTAATGCCAAGTCGCAATTTCTCCCGCACGCGATCGAATGGGTGTGGAAAGGGTATGCCCCCAAGCAGAGCAAGTGACCGTTCTTGTCAATCAGCTGTTTTTCCGAGGCTCCGGGAACCGGCGCGACGAGCGGTTCATCGGCGGGGGATGTAACGCCACAGAACAGCGAAAGAGCGGCCAAAGTCGATACGGTTTCTCGCGATCGCTTTCACGGCACAGCCTTTCCGGAAGATCGGGTCTGCGGGATGAAAACTTTCGCGACGGAGTCACGGTCTACAATGCGCCACTTCGCACACCCATCATAAAGACGTTTTGATGTTTTGGTAAATCTCATAAAACCTCTTGTTTTATAGTCTCAACTCCACTTTCGGAGTTGATGCCATAACCCCTTAAAACCGCCCCAATTCCCCCCTCGCAGGTGTCACTGACACCCGCTATTCTCAGACGATGATCTTTATTGGATCATTATCCCCTTCCTCTTCTGGGAAGAGACTCTCCTGCCTCTCAGCGTCCGTCTGAGTCAGAGCGTCGGAGTCCTATCAGCGTTTGCAGCAGTGCAGCACTTTCAGCGGTCTCAGCAGTTGAGACTCTCACAGGCGTCAGTGACGCCCGGTCCAGTCAGCTATTGCGAAGATGCGATTCGATCTTGGCAAGGTATTCGATGACCGATCCGAAGCCGACCATGAGGATGCCTGAGATGCCGACTGAGAGCCCAATCGTGATTGCCATAGTCGAATTGGCTTCCAAACCTCCGATCACAGCCGTGAACAAGCCAATGGGGATGCTGAAGTAGCCCAAGACGGTAATCATCGTTGCCACGCCTGAAATGCTGGGTGATGTGTCGGGAGGTAATTCAGAATTGCTGAGTCTTCTGGGAGTTTCCGGCAGAAGAATTTTTGGGTATTTCTGCCTACAGTTCTTGCAGACAAACAACTCCTTGGGATTTGTCTTTTTGCACTGCAGACAGATCCAGTCACCCTCTCTGATCGGTTGAGACTCATCATCCGACGATGTGTCATTCTCCACGTCTGATGACACAGCAGCCTTGATGGAATCCGGCGTGAGGTCAATTGACTTCCCGCATTTCGGACAATCTCCCGTTGCCCCAATCTTTTCGGCAGTCACATTCAACTTGGCTCCGCAGGAACAGGTGATCATTCAAGTCAATAAGTGCTCGACCGACGCGAATAAGCATCCGGTCGGTTGAAAGTTACGGTTCGATTCCTCGATTGGTTCGTCTTCCTGTTGCTCGCACCAATCAAGAATTGCTTGTTTTCGCCATCGAAGGCTTCGGCCGATTTTGAGGGGCTTGGGCATTTGGCCTTTGGGGTACAGTCGTCTCACAGTGCAAGTACTGATGGAAAGTAGGTCGGCTACTTCGTGCAAAGTTAAGAATTCGCGGTCGCTCATTTGGTCACCTATGTTCGTGGGGATGAGGTCTCATACTCCAATTATCGCAGGTAATCACGAGAGGGCTAGAAGAATCAGGGCAACTAGTGTTGTACCTACAACAGCCCGTTTCTTGGCCGAATTCTTTCTCTGGGAAGAATGGTTTTTGTCTTGAAGGAGCAGAATCGGCATCGTAGATATCGAGTCTGACAATTTGCCTGCTTTCGGCTGGAGCGAACGTAGAGTTGGCCTTTGTTGCACTCTGGGCATTTTTCACTGGATCGCATTTTGTGATTCCTCCAAACGAAAAGCTGACAGGCACGTGATCGCTCCTGCCAGAGCATTTACAAAATCGGATGTGGCAGGATCATCGACGACGAGCGAAAGTGTCGTGACTCGCAAAAGTGCGTAGGCAACTTCTGAGTTGTTCCAATCGACAATTGGAAGTTGAGTTTGCTCGGCTTCGAGCGGATCGTCGGAGCCATCACGCATTCGACGCTCTGCTTCACGCAATATCTGTGAATGGAGCCATCTGCCAAATGTGGAAGACGTGATGCTGCTGATTGTTGCTGAAAGGTGCAGCAAGTTGTCATCGGTGATCTTGGCCAGATAGCCAACTGGGATTGCAGCGGATGTCATTGTGTTTCTCACTTCGTTAAGGAAAGAATCGAAATTGATTCAGGAGTAGTGCAAAAGCAGGTTCCATTGAGCGATAATTGGCTGCATGAATGGTTTGAAAAAGCCCCATGCTGTACACAAAAAATGGCAGTGGAGCAGATGGTCCTACGAGCCGTACACCTGTCAGAAAATGACCGGCCCCGGCCTTCCATAAGCGGGGCAATGGCTCTTGGCAAAATCGATTGGCTCGATTTCTCTCTCTGGAAGAAGAAGAAGAAGATGGGTCAGTCGTTCTCCTCATAATTCACTTCGGACGGATTGTCATACAGCCGCTGGTGAAGCATCTTTTGTGCAGCACGCTCCGCCTGCCAATGTTTTCGATAGCCGTCGTGCGTTCCAGTGAATCCATCAATTGAGAAAACCAAGGCGAAGCAACCGGGCTTGGCTTCGGAACGAACAATCCCGAATTGGTGGTCGCCATGCGTGGCATGCCGGATGCCGTGTTCAGCCCATTTCCATTCCAAGCGAACATTGTCGATGATGTAGTCGGCACGAATCGCGTCAGGATGGTTTTTGTCAAATGGCGACATTGCAGTTCCCTTGTGAATTAGTGGTTTTTATTGACGTTCGATCTGTTGCCGGTCGGCACATTTCTCTTCTGGGACGAGATATGGTGAATGACTTAATTCGTTAATTCGTTAATTCGTGGCGAGTAGCCTTCCAGACTTTTGCCGGTCGGCCCTTTGTTGCGATGGACTCAAACAACACACGTTGCTGGGAGTACAGCAGATCCAATGACTGTTTGATTCTCTTCGATTCAAAGTTCCGCCCCAGAGCGTTACTGATTTGAGTTTGAGTCAACCCATTCTCTTCCATCGAAATCATCGTCAACACGCGATCCGCAAGACTGTCGCCGGTCGCATCAGCAAAGATGGTGCGTGCAGATTCTTCGCAGTAATGCCAGACCGCCAACGCGGCTTCGAGATGATCGCGAGTGATCTGCTTAGCCTTGTCCAACAGGCAATAGACGAGAGCAATGCGGAGAACGAGCGTTGAACGTCGTGCGATGATCGATCCAATTAGACCGGGCTGACTCTTCGTCAATGGGATGTACGCGGCTTCCCACAAATCCGCAGCATCATCACGAAGGGTGATCTCTTTCTTCCCAGAGACGGCAGCGGCAGCATCCCGCAGCCATTTGGCGAATGGCTTCATTTCCTCTTCTGGAAGGAACCCACCAAACGGCAGAATCTTGTTTCGACTGACGTGGAAGATGAGAAATCGATTCATAAAGCCGTTCGCCATTTCCGTCGCGGTCAATCGGCGGGTAAGTTCCTGTGTCTCGCACGCAAATCAAGGATTGTTGCAACGAAGACACCTCTTAGGAATTCCGATTCGGAAACCGCACAATCCTCTTCCAGAGAAGCAGTCTCTCCGCTACGGCGGGTTGATTTCCGTCGCCGTTTTTTCGGTCTTGTGGTGCGATACTTATTCCAATCTTCCTCCATCAGTTTCAATGCCTCGATGCAGTCCCTCTCGTCGGCTGTTTTGGCTTGGTCTTTTGTCTTGCTCATTGTTTTTCCTGTTGTTCTAGAAGAACGTGATGACATCGGTTTGCTTCTTGCGTCTCTTGGCTGGCTTCCTTGTCTCTGGAGATGCAGTGCGACCATTCTCGAATGCAATGATGGCATCTGTTGGAATTCGATAGCGTGGTCGTTTGGCATTTCTGCGGGCGACGTCGATGGCTCGCAATTCACCACTGCGAATCCACGAGATCACCGTCTCGGCTTTGACTCCGAGCCTTTTGGCGTACATTGGTGGGGTGAGGTAAGTAGCAGGTTGAATCATCAACGTGTTCCAACGGGCATTAATGAGGCAGGAGCCGACACTCAACGCGATTTGGTCAGTGGTGACCGCAGTTGGAACACGAAAAAACCCGCTTTCCGGAGTCGAAAAGCGGGTTTAAGAGTTTTGGGGTGGTCAGTCGGGTGGTCACACTATCTGAGGTGGCCTCCGCAATAGGTCATTTGCTTCGTCGGCTTGTTCTGGGGTGACCTTGTTACGCCAAGACTCGCCTGTTTGTTGTTGTCGCACACTCATCAGGTGCTTCCACATTGCTGTTCTCGATATTGCCCCCTTACTACAACCAAGTTCATCGGCAAACCGTTGTCTGCTCCAGTCAGTAATCGACTGATCGTTGTCCCTGGGGTAGGTCATGACGAGTTCTTGCATTCGCTGCTCAACGGTTTTGTTGGGCTTGTCTTTGGTCGTCTCTGTAATCCAATGATCAATGACCGCCAGAGTACGAGACTTGAAGTCACGCAATGTTTCTTCGTTGTCACCTTTCCGCAAAGAGTAGACTGCCTTTTGTCCGTTCGGCTCGACCAGCTTGACGATAAAACCACGATCATGGGTTTGCTCAAAGTGAATTGGGGACTGGACATTGCTTTGGGAGCATGTCTTTTCAATATCCTTCACAAGCTCTACTGTTCCGGCCCACGGTTTGTCGGGCGGATTGGCTTCGATGTACAACCTCAACTTTGTCAGAAGCGTGTGCAGACTCTTCACTCCGCACCCCCCTCATCAGCAGGGAATAGCCAGTTGTGAACGGTATCAGTAACGGCGATGAGGCGTTCGTCGCTGATTCTCTGTCGATACGTAGCGGACATAGAGGGGTCGATGTGACCCATGATGAAGTCAACGGCGACTTGATCCAATGAGTCGCTGGCGACAGTAGCGAATGTTCTACGCAAATCGTAAAAGGTCCGCTTGTTGTTAATACCAACTGCTTCTCGTAGCAGTCGAAACATTACAGCCAGACTGTCGATGTTATTCGCATTGCGGGGATCATCGATGTTGCTGGTACGCACCCAACGATTTGCTCTCGTGGTCAGGAATACGCAATCTTCATCGGCAACGGCTATTGTTCTTGGTCGTAATGGGATTGCTCTGCGAATCGCTTCGACTGTTTCTGGCCATAATTTGCATCGTCGATCCGTTCCGGTCTTCGGTCTGGGAAAGTCTAGCCATGCGTTGTCTAAGTCAACTGCGGACAAAGGCAAACTTGAAATGTCGGTCTGGCCAAAACCGGCGTTGATCGCAGTCAGGATCATTGCACGCATAATCGGGTTTGTGGCTTCAAGAAGTTGGTGCACTTCTGCCGCCTGAAACATCTGCGGACCTGTCTTGGCTTTGGCAACGCGTAACGCCTTTCGAGTGGGCTTGTCAAAGCTCTGGCCGTAGCGAACGGGTTTGTCGATTAGGTCAGAATCAACTGCATACTTGAAAAGCATACGGACCCGAGTGATGTCGCCGGATAAAGTCAGCAAGCTGTGGTTGTTTTTTCTCTTGCCCTTCACCAACTCTGACCGAAGGCGTTGGAAGTCATTTGGGCCAAGCGATGAGACTGATCGCGTCCTGCCGAAAACTTGAATGACGCGTTCGCAGGTCTTGTGGTAATCCCGCATCGAGCGAACGCTCAATTCGCCCGAGTCCACCTTCATCGTTTTGGATGTGAGGAAATGGTTGGCGGCGTCAGCCAGAGTCAACTCACCGAGCTTGGCTGTTTGCGGATCACGCCCCGCGTACAAATCGTCACGCTGATCCAGATATTTCTTCAGTGCGGCGTCTGGATCATCCCAAGGACCGAAATAGCACGTTCGCCCCTTTATTTTTTTTGCCCATCGTTTTGTGGCATGGGGGAATAGTGGGAAGTCCTTGTACGGCTTAGCAGGTTTTGTCTGGGAGCGATTTGCAGTAGAATGGGGCATGGCATTACCTCGACCTGTAACCGGTGACGGTGATGTCTGGCACCCGCTGATTGCCGTCGGCGGGAGCCAATTGTTCACATCCTACCAGCTGGGGGTGTTTTGTCAATTAGAAAAGGGTGTCAAATCAGGTGTCAACCTGTTGTAAAATGAGTAGTTTAGAGCGTATTATCCTTGTTTCTAGCGGTTCATAAATCGGCTAGAATTAGAGGGTCAAGTTGCAAGTGTTTTCACGGTTTTGGGTTGCGTGTTGGGAGTTGATGTCGAATGAGCGATTCTCCCGGGTTTCAATTTCGGCGGGAGTTGGACAATCGGCCGTTGCCGATTGTGGGGGTGTTCAATGCGCTGACGGCACGGATGGCGAAGGCGGCGGGATTTCGGGCGGTGTATCAATCGGGGGCTGCGTTGTCGGCCGGTTTGGCGGCGGTGCCGGACATTGGTTTGGTGACGCAGACGGAATTCGTGCAGCAGGGCGGATATCTGGCCCGTGCGGTCGATGTGCCGGTGATTTCCGATGCCGACACAGGATTCGGCGATGTTTCGTCGGTCGAGCGAACGGTCGCGCTGTATGAGGCGGCCGGGTTGGCGGGGTTTCATCTGGAAGATCAGCAGCTACCCAAACGCTGCGGACATCTGAGCGGCAAGACGCTGGTCGAAACATCGGAGATGGTGGCGAAGATCAAAGCGGCCGTAAGCGCGCGGCGCGATCCTGATTTCGTCGTTATCGCCCGCACCGATGCGCGCGGTGTTGTTGGAATTGAGGATGCGTTGGAACGCGCGAAGGCGTATGTCGATGCGGGGGCCGACATGGTGTTTCCCGAAGCACTGCAGTCGCCCGCTGAGTTCACGCGGTTCGCCGACGAAATCTCGGTGCCGTTGATGGCGAACATGACCGAGTTCGGGAAGAGCCCGTTACTGTCGGTGCGTGAGTTGGGCGAGATGGGATTTGCGGCGGTGTTGTTTCCGGTGACGATTTTTCGCGTCGCGATGAAGGCGGCGGAGAACGCGCTGTCGCAGTTGGCCGATACCGGCACACAACAGAGTTTTCTGGACGACATGCAGACGCGTGCGGAACTGTATGAGTTGCTCGATTACGACGGATTCGAAGAACGGGACCGCGAGTATTTTGGAACCCACGGCGAGGGGCGGGCGTAAGCCCCCTGATGCGTTCGATCGTGCCGTGATCGAGAAACCCGGTTT
Organism: Planctomycetota bacterium; assembly: GCA_963581435.1. Classification (GTDB taxonomy): domain Bacteria; phylum Planctomycetota; class Planctomycetia; order Planctomycetales; family Planctomycetaceae; genus JABISG01. Next base: position 13,215 of record CAUZOL010000004.1, on the reverse strand, counting down.
TTTGAAAAAACCGGGTTTCTGTGTTTGGGGACTCCGAAAAAATCAATCGGTTTACACCGACCGTTTGCCTTTGTCGGCGGATTCTTCGAGGCGGTCGACGTACTCTTCGCTCATGCCGGTGGCCAGTCGTGGGGCGCGTTGGAAGTTGTCGCCGCGGGCGACTTCTGGCCGGAGCGGCCAATGCAGGTTGGATGTGTAAGCGTCCCAGTCGGTTTGGTCGGCCGGCTTGAGTTGCCGCAACCAATGCAGGCCGAATGTGACGTGCTGGATTTCATCGTTATGAATGACGCGCATCAGGGCGGCGCTGCGTTTGTCGCCGGCGGTCAGGAAATACTCTTCGAATTCGAGGGTGTGATCGAGATTGCGGACTTCAAAGGTCAGCGGCAAACCGGCGAGGTAATCGAGAACGCTTTCAAATGCTTGTGCCTTTTCCCAGATGTAACAATTCACCGGCAGATCGCCGAAATGGAGGCCAAGGGCGGCGGCTCGTTCGGCGTGCATGCGGGTGTGGCGTTGTTCGTCGAAGATGATGTCGGTCAATCCGCGGCGGAATTCGGCCGGCGCATTGGGAAACGCGCAGAGGACAAACGCCATCACTTCGGCCGCCTGCAATTCGTGGTTGGCCATAATGTGATGTGCGACTGCACGCTTGGCGGGATCGTGGAACGCAACGGGAGCGGGCATGTTGGGTGCGGTTCTCGGACGGGCAAACTGCAGATTCGCGGGGCGGGTCGGCACGGTGATTCGCAATGCCTCGCCAGGGGATGTGTCGGTGAGCGCCGAAGAGGGGGCAGCCAGTTTCTCATCGAGTGTTTCGCCGCAGAGAATTTGCAGGGCGAAATCGCGGATTTCCATTACGGGTTCAATTCCTGTGGTGCGACGATGTTGGGAAGCTTGATAGAATGATTGTCGAGAATGGGAAGCGGCACGTCCAGCAACCATTGAGAAAGATGGGTGCCACTGGCGTGTCGCCAGTGGCACCCGTTAACAGCAGGTGTTAAGAGACACCAATACGCGCGGGGCGTTGCCCTCGCCGCTAAACGGAATATGAGTGAATTGGAGACGGAGTGGTTGAGCAAGACGTTTTGATTCGCATCCGTGAATTGTTGACGCGGAACGATGTTGCGTTTCGCGAGGTGGAACATGCGCCGACATTTACTTCGGAAGAATCGGCCCGTGCTCGCGGTGAAGACTTGCGAATTGGCGGCAAGGCGTTGCTGATGAAGTCGGGTGACGCGTTCCGGTTGTTCGTGCTGCCTGCGGATCGGAAAGTCGATTCGGCGGCGATTCGTCAGGAATTGGGAATTCGCAAAATGCGGTTTGCTTCGCGGGACGAATTGTTGGATCTGACCGGCTTGGTGCCCGGCTGTGTGCCACCGTTTGGGAAACCGGTGTTGCCGTTCGATCTGTTTGTCGATGCGGCGATTCGCGAGAATGATCGCATTGCTTTCAACGCGGGATCGCTGACGAACTCGGTGATTATGGGGGTGGATGATTATTTGCGGGTGGCGGATCCGACGGGGGTGTTTGGCTTTTCGGTGACGAATTCGGTGATGGAATAGTTGTGCGAGGTTGGTTGATCCGACGGGACGCAGCCGGTCGGCTTTGTGGGTTTGTTAGGAATTGGGGCGGTGAGCGTCCCTTTTGCACGGTGGAGTGGGGCCGTATCATGGGGACTGAGGGGCCGCGAGACCGCAAGCGATGTTTGGAGCGAGTTGAGATGAAACGATTGATATACGCTGTGGCGGTGTTGGCTGTGGTTTTGGCCGCAGGGCAGCGGGCGAAGGCGGCCAAGGATCCCAAGAGATCGTTGTCGGTTCGCAAAGCGCTCGATTATCTGGCGAGCGAGCAACGACGACAGGGTTACTGGGAAGCGAACGGCGGGCAATACCGCGTGGCGATGACGGCACTGTCGGCCAACGCGATGGCGTGTGAAGGTTCGACGACGACCCGTGGTCGATATTCCAAGAACATCCGGCTGGCCGTCGATTACCTGCTTGGCTTGGCACGGCCGAATGGGCTGATCGGATACAAGAACGACTATCACTACACATACGGTCACGGTTTTTCGATGTTGTTTCTCTCGCAGGTTTATGGCGAAGAGGAAGACGCCGAACGGCGTGCGGAGTTGAAACGTGTGCTGACCAACGCGGTTATTTTCAGCGCCAGCGCACAGACGACGCGTGGTGGCTGGGGATACGTGTCGGCCAAGGATGGGAACGACTTTGACGAGGGGTCGACCTGCATCACGCAGGTGCAGGGGTTACGGGCCTGCCGCAATGCCGGTATTCCGGTATCCAAGAAGATTATTGAACGCGCGGTGAAATACATTCAGGACTGCACGACGCCGGAGGGGGGCGTGCAATACAGCATTCGAGGTGGTGGGCCGCGTCCTCCAATTACGGCGGCGGCAATCGCGTGCCTGTTCAACTCGGGAGAGTACAAGTCGCCGTACGCCAAGAAGTTGCTCGCATTCTGTGAAAAGAACGTCTGGCCGGGAAACTCGACGCGGCGTCAATCGGGACACTGGCATTACACGCACTACTACTTCTCGCAGGTCATCTATCGCATGGGCGACGAGAAGTGGAAGAAGTACATTGGGGGAGTTGGGCAGGACATCATCCGGAAGCAGTCGGCTTCGGGGGCATGGAAAGAGGGGCATGTCGGCCCCGTTTACACCACGGCCATCAACGCGACGGTCCTGCAGATCGACAACGGCTACCTACCGATTTACCAGCGCTGACGTAGTAGGTTTGTCGCAGAAAGGTGCGTAGAACGCTCCATCCCAAGTGAGCGTCCGCACCCGGTCGGTTCGACCGTGCGGACTGCTGCACACCGGACACGAGTCTTGACCCCTGCAATTGCGATTTTCTGTCAAGGTGGCACAACCGAGTGGCCGATACTCGGAGTTAGGGGAATCCGAGTCGTCGCACAACATACAGAGATGTTGCGTCGGCGGGTTCGGCAACGGTCGCCTTTTCATGGAAGGGCAAGTGTATGCAGCCACGATTGAGGTTATTTATCGGCGACGAGCAGGGTGGCTCGAGCATCGAACCACAGGTGACCGTCCGTTTGAGTGACATCACACAGGCGCTCACCGACGCCAGCCAAGAGGATCGCACCTGGCTGAGCGACTTCATAAACGATGAGGTACGGGTTTCTACCGATTTGTATGAAGTGATTTCTTCGTTCTCGCATCTGCGTCCCAGCGCTTGAGTGCATGATTGCTCGTCGAGCCTGGAGCCATTTTGATGGACCGGGCGTTTGCACACAGCGCCAGTGTTAGAGCAGTAAACGCCGCATTTGGCGGCGGGAGAGGCGGTCGGCGTGGTTCGCAGGGTGATAGCCGGGTTTGTCATCGCTGTTGGCCTGTTCGCCGTAGCCATCGGCGTGCAGCGCTGGTTCGACTCCCGTGCAGCGGAATCGGTCGTGCATTCCTTGATGGCAGCCATCCAAGCGGGTGATCGCGACGCCATGCTCGGGCTTCTCACCCCTGATCGTCGAATTGTGGCCGATGCTCCATCGACGCGGGCTGGGGGCGAAAATGCCTGGAAAAGACAGAGGGGCATGTCCTACCGCATTCGCGAGATGGAGATCAACGGTGACCGTGCTGTTGCCAGCGTGACCATTGAAAAGGACGGTTACGAAGTACAGCCCACTGTCTACCTGCAGCGGGGAGAGGCGGCACGCTGGAAAATCGACCGGGTTGAGGACCTGCAGGAGGATCCCCGGTATCTGAAGGATGTACACGCCTTCGAGCGGCAGCAGGGCGAACAGCTTGCCGAAGAGCTGAAAGAGGCACTCGACGGTCGCGACGGTGTTACCATTGAACGGGTGACGACCTCTGAGACCCCCGGCTCTGGCCGCCTTTAGAGGCGATACCGTCGATGTCAAGATTCTGGCGACGCGCCGGTCGTTGATCCATCGCTCGATGGGACCCGAATCAACGCAAACCACCCAAAGCTTCACCTCTCGTTGTTCTCATTTCATGCTCAGTCACGGTCAGGTTCTGCGAGATTCTGCGCCAACACGTCGCGGATGGTCTCGTTTTTGTGCCGGTTGACTGGACATACTCCAACGGCACGATTAAAGATTGTCGTATGAATTATCTGAAGTCGGCCGCTGCTGGTTGATAGTCGGGCCGACCGGTGAAAGGTATAAGTAGAAAGATAAGAAACGTCTTTCCCCTTTTGCCTTTTCCACATTTGATTTTTTGTTCGACCGGCGATGCCGGGTGAGGCCATTCATGAACGCACAAGGAAAGCAGTCGTCCGGTGGCGGTACTGCGAAGACGATGATTGAGGCGCGCGGGCTAAGTAAGTACTACGGCCCGTTTGTTGCGACTCAGGACGTGACGTTTTCGGTCCCCGCTGGTCAGGTGGCGGCATTTTTGGGTCCGAACGGCGCGGGCAAATCGACCACAATGAAACTGCTGACCGGTTTTCTCGCTCCGAATGCCGGAGAGGCGAACATTGGTGGCTTCAACGTCTCGAAGAATCGCATCGAGGCGAGCCGACTGATTGGTTACTTGCCCGAAAACGGGCCACTGTACAACGAGATGACGCCCCGCGGCATCTTGCGATATCTGGGGCGGGCGCGCGGCATGAGCGGCGCCCTGTTGAAGCAGCGGATGGAATACGTCGCCGAACATTGCGCTCTCGATAGCGTGTGGGGCAAACCGGTCGGAAAGTTGTCGCGCGGGTTTCGTCAACGGGTTGGAATGGGGCAGGCATTGCTGCACGACCCGGAAGTGTTGATTCTCGATGAGCCAACCAGCGGCCTTGATCCGAACCAGGTTCACGACGTACGCGAGTTGATTATCAGCCTCGGGAAGACAAAGACGATCTTGCTATCGACCCATATTTTGCAGGAAGTTCGGGCCGTCTGCAGTCGCGTGATTTTGATTGACGAAGGTCGCGTTGTGCTGGATGGATCGATTGACGACATGGAAGGCGGACAGCACAACATGGAACAACGATTCCGCGAATTAACAAATGTGGGATAGAGTTTGAAGTCCTCATTGGACTGTCTGTTATTGTATTGAAATTCACATTGCTGGATTGAAAAGCGAATAAATCGGAGTTACCGGAATGTTGCGTTGTCACGTGATCTGGGCGGTTTTTTGCCGCAATGTTGCCGCCTATTTTTCCGGCGTGCTGGGATACCTGTTCATTGTGGTATTCGTGCTTGCCATGGCATCGTACGCCTATACGCCGGAATTCTTCGCGAACAACGTGGCGACGCTCGATCAATTGAACGAAGTGTTTCCGTGGCTGCTGCTGTTCATTGTGCCGGCGATCACAATGAGCGCGTGGGCGGATGAGAAGAAACTTGGGACCGAGGAATTGTTATTCACGTTGCCGGTTAGCGATGTGGAAATTCTGTTGGGCAAGTATTTTTCCGTCCTCGCTGTCTATTCGATCGCGCTCGTTTTCTCGCTGGGCCAATTGTTCGTGCTGGGTTTGTACGCCGATCCCGATTGGGGGTTGCTGTTTGCCACGTATGTTGGCTACTGGCTGGCGGGTGCCGCATTGGTCAGCGCTGGAATGTTTGCTTCTTCGTTAACAAGCAGCTCGACGGTTGCATTCGTGTTGGGCGTGATTTTGTGCGCGATTCCGGTCTTTATGCGCGAGATCGTGCAGATGTTTGCCGTCGTCGATGGTGTTGCGGTTTGGCTGCTGAGTTTTGATAACGCAATTGTGAAGTGGTTCGGCGGGGGCGTGCGGCACGTGTTCGATTTCATCGCGTCGCTCGAATTCGGCCAGCTGAGTTTGAGCGAGCAATTCCGTGAGTTCGGTCTGGGCATGGTTCCCTTGAGCGGGCTGATTTACTTCGGCAGCTTGACGGCATTCATGCTTTACATGAACCATGTGGTGATTACCAAGCGGCACTGGAGCGCTAACCAGAAAACCGGCATGGGGTTGCAATATGTGTTCCGAACAGCCTGTCTGATTGTGATTCTGACCAGCGCGAATGTGATGACCCGCGTCTCCGCCGATGCGATGGGACTGCGGGCCGACGTGACCGCCGACAACGCCTATACGTTGACCGATACGACTCGCGACTTACTGGCGGCAGTCGACGAAAAGCAGCCGGTGACCATTCAGGCATTTCTGAGCGACAGCGTTCCGCAGGAATTCATTCCCGTGCGAAAGCGGCTGGAAGGTCTGTTGCAGCAGTACAGTCGTCTCGGCGGGAAAAATGTGGAAGTTCGCATCGTCTCTGTGGGCGATGCTTATAGCCGCGCTGCTGAGGAAGCGGGGACATTCGGAATCGCAAAACGGCAGATTCAATCGGAGCGCGACGGGCGGTTTGAATTGACCGAATTCTACCTGGGGGCCGTAATCTCCAGTCCAAACGATGAAGTGGTGATTTCCGCATTCGATGTCGATACGCCGTTGGAGTACGAGTTAACCCGATCGGTGCGAACCGTCTCGGGAAAGAACCGGCGAACCGTTGGCGTGTTGGCGACCGATGCCTCGGTTATTGGCGGATTCGATCGCAGCTCGTTTCGGAGTTTGCCGCCGTGGCAAATTGTCAGCGAGCTGCGCAAGCAATACGACGTCGCGGGAATTTCTCCCGATTTGCCCTACGATGAACAGCCCGAATTGGAACTGTTCCGTTTGAAGGCCAAGCATGTCACCGGCCTGGACAAAGGGGATCTCAACGAGGAGATTCGTAAGGCTTACGCCGGCAAGAACGTCGAGCTGGCTACCGGAGCGGCCGTCAAGGTTGTTAAGGCCGGAAGCAAATGGCGCGTGAGCGATGATGCCAACTCGCATAGCTCGACCATCGTCCTGCAGGGTGAAGATCTGATTGGTTTTGGAAGTTTCGACGTGCTGTTGGCGGTGCTGCCTTCTTCGCTTTCACAGCCGCAGATGGCGCGATTCGTCGATGCGATTGAAGCGGGTACCCCAACGATGATCTTCGACGATCCGATGCCGGTCACCGTTGGTTTGCAACATGCCCCGATGGTGCCGAAGCGTCCGCCGGGCGGCCCAATGGGCCAACAAGGGCCTCCACCAACACCGCGAGCCGACGGCGGCAAAGCGACATCGTTAATGAAGGCGTTGGGGATCATGTGGGACAGTTCGATCTCGAAACCGTGGAGCGGCGAATTGGTCGTCGTCTTTGATTATTTCAATCCGCATCCAAAAATCGAACGCCTGATCCCGCCGGAATTTGTCTTCATCAGTCCGGAAAGCGGCGTTCCTTCGGCCATCAGCCAAAAGAGCAAAATCACCAAAGGGTTCACTCAGATGCTGGCGTTGTTCCCCGGCCGATTTATGCAGGTTGGCAACGATACGGATCTGGAATTTGAGCCGCTGTTGCGCACGGGTGCGAATTCGGGCGTCTTGAAGTGGAGCGAGATGATGGAAGAAGGGAATCCGTTTGCCGGCCCGCAGCCGAAACGCGATCCCGTGCGAATTCGCGATGAAGACGCTCACACACTGGCCGCTCACATTCACAGCAAGAAAAAAGATGGGCTGAATGTCGTCTACGTTTCCGACATCGACATCGTTTCGGATTACTGCCTTTACAGCCTGTCCGATATTCTCCGCCGCGGTTTCGATTACGAATTGGAATTGGACAACGTGGACTTCGTATTGAACTCGGTCGATTTGCTCGCTGGCGACGAGGCGATGATCGATCTGAGAAATCGCGAAGCAAAAATGCGGCCGCTAACGGAGATTCAGGAGCAGGTGAACGGATTCCGTAAGCAGCGTCAGCAGGAAGAAGAACGCCGACAGAAACAATGGAAAGAGGAAATCGAAACGATCCAAAGCCAATTGGACGAAGCTCAGAATAATCTCGGCTCCGACGATTCCGGCTTGGCGATTCAGCGGCTCTTCACGGCCGCAGAGAATGCAACGCAGCGGTTGAAGCAGAAGAAAGAGGAAATCGAACAGGAGAAACAACAGGCGCTCGACCGCTTGAAAGGCGAAGAACGTCGTCAGGTCGAATCGCTGCAGACGCGGATTCGCTGGTGGGCCATTTTGCTGCCGCCGATCCCGCCGATTATGCTTGGCGTGCTCATGTTGGGGATCCGCGCCTACCGCGAGGAAAGCACGATCCAACCGAGCCGTTCGGTAAGGCGATAGTCAGCCCTTTAGATGGTGCGTCGAAGTAAGTCTTAATCACAATCTTAATCTCTTCGAAACGCGGTTAGGCGTCGATGCGATGCTAGAGGATTATGATTAAGAATATGATGAAGATTAAGAAAAAATTGGATCAAGAGACTGCGTTTGCAGAATTTGTCGTTTTTTTTGAACTAGAGAAGATTGGAAAGTGGTTCGATGAGTGCATCGATTCGCACGCTGATTTACGCGGGTGTGGCCGTCTTTTTTGCCGTCGCGGCTTACCTTACCGACAGAGCAATGCAGCCGGCCGATCTGTCCGGGTTTGATCTGGTGGGGCAGGAGTTTAATCCGACCTTCACCGAGCCGGAGAAGGCGGCGAAGTTACGGGTTGCCGCCTACGACGATTTGAAAAAAGAGTCGCAGGTGTTTACCGTCGAAAAAGACGGTGACAGCTGGCGGATCCCCTCACATCACGATTATCCGGCTGAAGCGAAGAAGCGACTGGCGGAGACGGCCGCCTCGGTGATGGGTGTGAAACGCGAAGCCGTCGCCGGCCGCAGGCAGGCCGAACACGAACGCTACGGCGTGATCGATCCGCTCGATGAAACATCGACGGCCCTGCGTGGACGCGGTCAGCGGATCACCTTGTACGACGATTCCGCAAAAGAGCTGGTCGATTTAATTATCGGCAATCAGGTCGAGGGACAGGCCAATCAATATTACGTGCGCGTCCCCAAGGAAAATGAGACCTACCGTTCGACCGTCAGCGTCAGTCTATCGACGAAATTCTCCGACTGGATCGAACCAGACCTCCTGAAATTGACCGGCGCCGATTTGGTCGCACTGAAATCCAGTAAACCGGTTATCGAAGAAAAGGTTGTGCAGACCCCCTTGGGGCCGGTCAGAAGTGAGCAGCAGACCGGCGAAGAGACGGTGCAACTCTCGCGGGAGGAAGGCGGGAACGACTGGAAGCTCGAAGACTTAGACGATGGCGTCGAGGAATTCGACAACGCGTCGGTTGCCAATGTCGTCAACGCCGTCGATGAGTTGAAGATTATCGGTGTGCGTCCCAAGCCGCCTGGTATCAAGGCCGATTTCACGCTGGATATTCCCGAAGACCTGCAAGGCGATCCGCGGCGAGCGCAGGAGTTTGCTCGTGAGAGAGTGCGAGAATTGATGGATAAGGGATTTGGCATCTTCGCCAACGCTGAGGGGCAGCCCTATCTTTCGGCCCGCGAAGGTGAGTTGATCGCGACCACGAAGGCGGGCGTCGTTTATAACCTGCACTTTGGCAATCGATTCGAGGGAAGCCTGGACGACATCGAATTCGGTGCGGCGGAAAAGAAACCTGCCGACGGTGCAAAGGAGAAGAAGGCCGAGACAGCAAAAGCGGGCGAGAAGGGCGACTTGAATCCCGACGAAGATGTACAGGAAGGTCGTTATGTGCTGGTCCGTGTAGAGCTCGACACAGAATCCATTGGTGATGAGCCAGTCGCACCCGTTGAGCCGACAAAGCCGGATGAGGAGGGGGCACCGAAGAAACCAGCGGCCGACGCGCCGAAGTCCGGCGACAAAGAAAAAGAAGGCCAGCCCAAGGGCGAGAACGGGGCCGACGAAAAATCAGCAGCTGCGGCAGACGACGCCAAGAAAGATGGGGCAAACGATGAGAAGAAATCGCCCGAACAGACCGCATACGATCAGGCGATGAAAGACTACACGCTGAAGAAGTTCAAGTTTAAAAATGACAAAGCGGCCTACGAGAAGAAGGTGGAAGAGGGGAAGAAGCAGGTCAAACAGCTGAACGACCGCTTTGAGGCGTGGTACTATGTGATTTCCGCCGAGAGTTTTGAGACTTTGCGGATGTCGCGAGCCGATTTGGTCAAGGATAAGGATGTCAGTGAGCAACCCCCGGTTGAAGCACCGAATCCCCCGTCTGCCGATCCAGCAAAGCCGCCCGCAGAAGGTTAAAAAGTGCTCAGACGGCAGCCATGATCGACCTTTGTCAAATCTCACTCCTCTTGCAAATCAGCGCGGTGGACGGTAATTTCCCGGTATGACAATTGAATTTAAGCCGGGCGATTCCCCCGGAGAAGAAGATTCCTGGGCAAAACTGGCCGAGAATCTTTTCGGTATCAACTTCACCAAGTCGAGCGAGCCGCCGCCCGAATTGCCGGCCGCGGCGGAGGAGACGCCCGCTGCGGAGGACGAGGAACCGATCGAAGAGGTGGTTGAGGCCGCATCGATCGAGGCGGACGCTGCGGATGTTCCCGACGATTCGGCTGATCCGTTCGACGTTTTCGACGTTTTCGACGAAATCGACGACGTTGAAGAAGAGGATGATGATTCGGACGAGGTTGTCTCCGAAGACACGTCAGCCGACGAATCCAGCGAAAAAGAGCCCGATACCTTCTGGGATGCATTGAACACTTGGGATTGGGGGGACGAGCCGCGCGCTGCGAAGCCGAAACCGGAATCGCGTTCACCGCGAAGGTCGGCTCCGGCAGCGAAAAAGAGTTCCCCCGAACCTGTCGCACCAGTGGATCGTGGTCGATTCGAAAAGACGGATGTCGCGGGTGAGTCGGCGGCCGCATTTCGCGATGAGTATGTAGACGACTCAGATTTCGGTGTCGGTTTAACGAACGACGAAGCAGCGAGTTCGGTGGAAGACGATTCGACGACCGACAACGATGCCGCCGCCACAACCGAGACAGCCACGGCTGAAACTGCCACGGCTGATACAGCAGCAAGTGAGACGGCGACCACGAGCGATGCGGGCGGCGAGTCAGAAGAAGGCGAAGCTCGACCCAAGCATCGGCGTCGTCGTCGACGTCGTCGTCCCACCCGAAAACCCGCCGAGACCACGGATGAGGGTGACGGGGCAGAGGGAGCGACGGAAACCGGAACAGAAACGAGAGAAGAACAGCCGGCCGAAGCCGATGTGGAATTGCCGGCTGTCGCAGCCGAAGAATCGGCAACGGACTCGGAAGAGCAGGATGCCGAAGCAACGCCCGAAAAGCGGCGTTCCCCGCGGCGGCGTTCACGACGGCGACGTAAACCGGCTGCAAAGCCCGACGCGGAAGAACAACCAACGACGACCGTTGAGGCGGAAACTTCGACCGACCCGGACGACTCCGGCGACGACGACTCCGGCGACGACGATTCGGGCAGTGGTTATGGGCATCCGGATGACGTCGACGTCGGTGCTGACACCGATGCCGATGGAGAGCGAAAATCGTCTGCCAGCAAGATTCCCACTTGGGAAGAGGCGATGTCCTACCTGTTGAACAAGCAGCCTGCGGAAACGCAGAGTGGGACGTCATCCAGGTCGTCTTCCGGTCGCCGTCGCAGTCGTCGTGGCGGCAAGTCCGCGAATTCGACAAAGTCCACATAGCGCCCCGGCAGTGTGGTTGAAGCGGGCGGACTCCTCGTGTTTCGGCTTCCCCTGCGGTATGCTGGACTGACTGCGAATTCATGCCACAGTGTTTGCGCCAGGTGAGCGCGAAGGGCATGTCGCCGACACGTCCCGCAAACGGGGCCGCTCGATGAGAGAGAATCCATGATTCGACGCCTGTGTCTCGTTGCTGCAATGTGGTTGTTGACTTGTCTGACTGATCGCGTTTTGGCGGCAGAACCATCGGCGAAACCTGCCGCGAACTCCGTCACGTTGGCAGCGACGGATTGGCCGTGGTGGCGCGGCCCGAATCGAAATGGAATTGCTGCGCCCGACCAACACCCGCCGTTGAAGTGGAGCGAGTCGCAGAATGTCCGGTGGGCGATTCCGGTTGCCGGCCGAGGTCATGGATCGCCAACCGTGGTGGGGAATCAGGTGTTTCTGGCGACAGCCGACAAAGAAGCGGGCGTGCAAGCGGTCGTTTGCTACGACCGACAAACCGGTCGGGAATTGTGGAACACCACCGTCCATCGCGGTGGTCTTGCCACTAAGGGGAACGGAAAAGCCTCGCAAGCCTCTTCCAGCGTCGCCTGTGACGGCCAGCGGGTCTTCATCAATTTTGTGAACGACGGTGCCGTCTACACCACGGCCCTCAGCCGAGCCGGCAAACAGCTCTGGCAAACGAAAATCAGCGACTACGTGGTCCATCAAGGATACGGTTCCTCGCCGGCGGTGTACCGTTCGCTGCTGATTGTGACGGCAGACAACAAGGGCGGCGGAGCAGTCGCCGGGTTGGGGCGGGCAACAGGGAAGATCGTTTGGAAATCAGATCGCCCCAAGACTCCGAATTATGCTTCACCAATCGTGTTGCACGTTGGCGGACGCGATCAACTTCTGCTGACCGGCTGTGATTTGGTCTCCGCCTTTGAACCGGCAAGCGGAAAAAAGCTGTGGGAGATCGAAGGCGCGACGACCGAGTGCGTGACATCGACAGTGACCGACGGCAACTTGATTATCACCAGCGGCGGATACCCGCGAAATCACATGTCCGCCATCCGCGCAGATGGTTCCGGTGAGGTCGTCTGGCAGAACAAAGTTCGCGTGTATGTGCCATCGGTGTTGATCAGCGAGGGATTCTTGTACGCGGTGACCGATGCGGGCGTTGCCATGTGCTTCAAGGCCGCAAACGGTCGTGAGATGTGGAAGCACCGTCTGGGCGGAGGGTTCACTTCCTCGCCGGTGCTGGTTGGCAAGAACATTTTTGCTACCAACGAGGGCGGCAAGACATTCATCTTCAAGGCTCAGTCCAACGAGTTTGAACTTGTGGCCGAGAATCAGCTGGGCGACGAAATGTTTGCGACGCCGACAATTTGCGGCGGTCGCGTCTACCTGCGCGTCGCAAAACGGCAAGACGATAAACGCCAGGAAATGCTCTATTGCCTGGAAAAATGATGAGAGTGTAGATCGACGATGATCGAAATCGTTTAGTTTTCGCCGCCTCGCTTGCGGTTTCGCGGGTGAAAAGGCATCAATGGGCCGCGAAACCGCAAGCGGATTTCATGACACTAGATTCCGAATGATCACGACATGTCTCCTGTCAAAATCGGCGTCATTGGGTTGGGGCGTTTCGGCCGACTTCATGCGCTGACTCTTGCCCGTTTGGCGGAGTCCGAACTTGTCGCCTTGGTGGCGCGCCGGCAAGAGAGTCTCGACGCTTTGGCCGACGAACTTCCCGGCGTACGA
>CAUZOL010000003.1:0-66279 GCA_963581435.1 Planctomycetota bacterium | reverse complement strand
TCAGCCGAATCCGCGGTTACGTCTCGACGCTCCGCAAAAACGACCTGAAAATCCTGGACGGCATCCAATCCGCCTTCCACCAGTCCCCCAACCTGCCAGCGCACATCTTCGTCACTGGGTAGTTACACATTATTACACGGTCCGGTCAGATATCGAGAGGAAAACTGAACAAATCTGAATGCGGCTGTTGCGGCCCGAAACCCTTGTTTGGGCTGCGGGCTGGTTGGTTGTGTGAATCTGTGCATGGACTCGTTTTTCGGGCGATGCAGGGCTACACTGGGTTGCTTGTCGGTTCCCGAGCTGCTTGCGACGTGTCCCCGTTTCCCTGAATCTGATTATGTCCAAAGACTTTCTCAAAGGTACGCGCGACCACTACGACGTGGTTGTCATTGGTAGCGGTTTGGCCGGGTTGACGTCGGCCAATGTTCTCGCGCGGGCTGGGTATTCGGTGCTGCTGTTGGAGCATCATTACCAATTGGGCGGCATGGCCACCTGGTTCAAGCGGAAAAACGGGCACATCTTCGATATCTCGCTGCACGGCTTCCCGTTCGGGATGAAAAAAAGCTGCCGCAAGTATTGGACGCAGGAAATCGCCGACTCGATTGTCCAGCTGAAGGGAATTCGATTCGAGAACCCGCAATTTTCGCTGCGGACGACATTCGATCGGGAAGATTTCACGCGGATTGTCGTCGAGAAATTCGGCATCGAACACGACGTGGTGAAGCGGTTCTTCGACACGGCCCGTGGGATGAACTTCTTCGACGATCAGGCGAAGACGGTTGGCGAATTGTTCGATGAGTTTTTCCCCGGCCGTGATGACGTGGTGCGGTTGTTGATGGAACCGATTACTTACGCAAACGGCTCGACGCTGCAAGACCCGGCGATTACCTACGGCATCGTCTTCTCGAATTTCATGAGCAAGGGCGTTTATACGTTTGAAGGGGGAACTGACAAACTCATTACCCAGATGAAGGCCGAGTTGGAAAGCAACGGCGTCGATATCCGCATTCGCAGTCTGGTTGAAAAGGTTGAAGTCTCACCCGATCGCCGTGTGACCGGCGTGGTGGTGAACGGCAAGCGGATTGGGGCGGGTGCCGTCGTTTCCAACGCGAACTTGAAAACAACAGTTCTGCGGCTGGTGTGCGAAGAGAATCTCGACAAGGACTATGTCGAAGAAGCCAAAGCGGTGCGGCTGAACAACAGCAGTTGTCAGGTTTACATGGCGCTCAAGCCGGGACTTGGTTTCGACGACATGGGCGATTTGCTGTTTCACTCGGAACACAGCGGTTTCGACATCGACGCGATGCTGAGCCGCAACGTGAGCAGCCGCACGTTTTCGTTTTACTATCCGCGGACACGGCCGGGCAGCGATCGGCATTTGATTGTCTCTTCGACCAACGCCAACTTTTCCGACTGGGCCGACCTGCCTGAGGAAGAGTATCAACGCTCGAAACAGGATCTCTGCGAAACCACGCTCGACTGTCTGGCGCAATACATTCCCGATGTCCGCGAGAAGCTCGATCACATCGAAGCCTCCACGCCACGCACTTTCGAGCATTACACGCGGCATATGCAGGGGGCATCGTTCGGCACGAAGTTCGAGGGGCTGAAAGTCAGCAAGGAACTTCCCGAGCAAATCGCCGGCCTGTATCACGCCGGTTCGGTCGGCATCATCATGTCGGGCTGGTTGGGAGCGCTCAACTACGGGGTGATTGTTTCTAACGATGTGGATAAGTATCTCACCCCGTCGGCGGCCAGCGTTTGAGAGGGGGAGGCAAGACGATGAACCGCGATGAAATTCAACAGGTGATCCCCCATCGTCCGCCGTTTTTGTGGCTGGATGAAGTGGTTGAATTGACCGACGACAGCATCAAGGCGCGATTGTATATCGACCCGGAGTTGGACGTGTTTGCGGGACATTATCCGCATTTTCCGGTGTTGCCGGGCGTGCTGCAGTGCGAAGCGGCGTTTCAGGCGGGGGCCGTGTTGATCGCCAAAACGCAGACGATTGATGAGGGAACCGTGCCCGTCGTCACGCGGCAGAACAACACCAAGTTCCGCCGACTGGTCCGCCCCGGCGACACGCTCGACATTGAAGTTCAGTTGACCGAACGAATACAGAACGCGTTTTTTCTCACCGGCAAAGTCTCGGTCGACGGCAACGTCACCGTGCGGCTCGAATTCGCTTGCGCCACCACCAGGCCGGAATAAAATTGTCAAGCCGCGACCAGTCGTCGCGCCGATTCGTGGTACGGCCTAAAACAGCGGATAAATAAACGGCGCCGCGACGGGACTCAGCAACACCAGCCCCGCAAGAATCAACAGCACTAGAATGATGGGCGTCAGCCACCATTTCTTTTCGTGCTTGAGAAAGTCCCAGAACTCGGCCAGCAATCCCATCGGCGCTTCTTCCGCCTGACGCGCAAAGTCGTCGGCCGCCGACTGTGGAGTTGGTTCGTCGGTCGCACTGCTTTGGGAGTTTTCGGTTTGATCGGGCATCACGAAGCCTGTTTTTTCATGAATGAATCAAAGCTGGTGCGTTCTCATGCCGGAGCTTGGGAACGAGTCATTTAGAACTGCCGGAAATACCGGTCTGTTGATTTCACTTTGGTGCGCGGTTGCCAATAGGTTTTCGCCTGCGAATCGAACTTTCGCTGCATCGGGTCGCGACCGCAGATTCTCATGATCAAGCCAATCGGTGTCACCACCAGATAGAATACGCCGCCCAACAGCACGTACGACATGACCCAGCCGATGGGGAAGACGGCCGCCGTCCAGACAACGTAAATCCAACGGATTGCGGCTGGCAAAACGAATCCAACAATACCAGCCGCCGCCGAACTGCCGATGATCCACCACGCGGTGTCTGGATCAATCTTACCGTTTCGCGACAATAGAAACGAGACGAGCGAGAAAAACGGGACCTGCAGAGCGGCAAAGATCCGCAGGTCTTTTCTTGATGGGTTGAGGTTGAGTTCGATCATGATGTTTGGTCCCACGAGATGCAACTCGTGTGCTCTGTTGAGTTTTTGGGGGGAGAGTTAATCCAATTGGAATTGGGCGAGGTATTCGTCCACTTCGTGTTGCTGGGCGTTCGGCTGCTTGTCCTTTAGTAACACAAAATCCTCGATTACCAGCACGTCCATGTTGGTCGCCATGAAGCAGCGGTAGGCGTGCTCCGGCGTGCAGACGATGGGTTCTCCGCGGACGTTGAAACTGGTGTTGATAACCACCGGCGAGCCGGTTTTCTCTTCAAATTTCTTTATCAGTTTGTAGTACCGTCCGTGCCGCTGGGGATCGACCGTTTGCACGCGAGCGGAGTAATCGACGTGTGTGATCGCCGGCACGTCCGACCGTGTCTCCTTCAGCTTGTCGAGTCCTTCCAATGGCTGTTCGTCGCGGTTTTGCGATGTTCGTTTTTCCTGCTTCACCGGTGCGACCAGCAGCATGTAGGGGCTTGGTTCGTTGGGCCGCATCTCGAAATATTCATCGACGCGTTCCTGCAGAATCGACGGCGCAAACGGCCGGAACGATTCGCGGAATTTGATCTTCAGATTCATCACCGACTGCATCTTCGTGCTGCGGGCATCGCCCAGAATACTGCGACCGCCAAGTGCCCGGGGGCCGAACTCCATTCGTCCCTGCATCCAGCCGACCACTTTTTCGTCGTCAATGTGTCCGGCGATCGACTCACACAATTCGTCTTCGTTGTCGAAATGCTGAAACGTCGCGCCGACCGATGTGAGAAACGTTTCGATTTCCTCGTCGGTCGCTGCCGGCCCCAATGCGGTGCCGTGTTGTGCGTCAAGAGGTTGTGGCGTGCGGGTTTTGCCGAGCAGTTGATGCCAGATGAAGGTGGCAACGCCCAGCGCGCCGCCGGCATCACCGGCCGCCGGTTGAATCCAGATGTTTTCGAATGGCCCCTCGCGTAGCACACGGCCGTTGGCCACACAGTTCAGCGCGACGCCGCCGGCGAGACAGAGTTGGTTCATGCCGGTTTCCGCGTGTACATGCCGCGCCATTCGCAGCATGATCTCTTCGGTCACCACCTGAATTGAAGCGGCGATGTCCATTTCGCGCTGGGTTAACGGCGACTCCGGTCGACGTGCCGGGCCACCGAATAACTGGGCCATCCGCGAGCCGGTCATCTTCAACGTTTGGCAAAAGTCGAAGTAGGCCATGTCCATGCGGAACGACCCGTCCTCTTTCAGGTCGATCAGCTTGTCCAGAATGAGATCGACGTATTTCGGCTCGCCATAGGGGGCAAGGCCCATTAATTTGTACTCACCCGAATTGACGCGGAATCCGCAGAAGTAGGTGAAGGCCGAATACAGCAGCCCCGGCGAATGCGGGAAATGCAATTCGTGTGTTAATTCGATGTGATTGCCGCGGCCCGTTCCGTAACTGGCCGTTGCCCATTCACCGACGCCATCGACGGTGAGAATGGCGGATTCCTCGAACGGCGAAGGAAAGAAAGCGCTGGCGGCATGCGATTCGTGATGTTCGGTGAACACGAATTGCTTCGTGTATTGGCCGCCGAATTGCTTTCGCATTTCGCGGGGCAGATGCAGTTTTTCTTTCAGCCAGATCGGCATTGCCGCCACAAACGACCGAATGCCAATCGGCGCAAACGACAGATACGTTTCCAACAGCCGCTCGAACTTCAACAGCGGCTTATCGTAAAAGCCGACGTAATCCAGTTGCTCGGCCGTCAAGCCGGCTTCGTTGAGGCAATACTCGACGGCCTTGGCTGGAAAACCGGCATCGTGTTTCTTGCGGGTGAAGCGTTCTTCCTGCGCAGCGGCGACAATCTCTCCATCGACAACAAGCGCTGCCGCCGAGTCGTGGTAGTATGCCGAGATGCCGAGGATGGAGGTCATGAGGTGCTGCCGCGGGTAATCGAACCGTCAGCCATTTCCTCCGATTGTAACACGACGGCAAGGCGCAGACCTATGCCTATTCCCACTCGATAGTACTCGGCGGTTTGCTGCTGATGTCGTAGACGACGCGGTTGACGCCGCGGACTTCGTTGATGATGCGTGTTGAGATGCGCGCCAGAACGTCGTGGGGGAACTGATACCAGTCGGCCGTCATGAAGTCATCCGTCTGCACGGCACGAACGGCGATGGCATCCTCGTAGGTGCGGGCGTCGCCCATTACGCCGACCGACTGCACTGGTAACAGCACCACAAAAGCCTGCTGTATTTCCCGATACAAACCAGCGGAGCGAAGCTCTTCGATGAGAATTGCGTCGGCTTCGCGGAGCGTCGCCAGTTTGGGTTCGCTCACCGCTCCCAGACAACGCACCGCCAAACCGGGTCCGGGAAACGGATGCCGCCAGATGAGATGTTCGGGCAGTCCCAGTTCCAACCCCATCCGTCGGACTTCGTCTTTGAACAGGTCGCGGAGCGGTTCGATCAACTCGAATCCGAGTTCGTCGGGCAATCCGCCAACGTTGTGATGCGCCTTGATGGTTGCTGCCGGCCCATCGGGATTCGCGCCCGACTCGATGACGTCGGGGTACAGCGTTCCCTGCGCGAGGAAGCGGGCGTCGGGAATCGATTCGGCCTCTTTGCGAAACACATCGATGAACACGCGGCCGATAATCTTCCGCTTTTTCTGCGGATCGCTCACATCCTGCAACTCGTCCAGAAACTGCCGGCGGGCGTCGGCGACGTGCAGGTCGGTGCGGAAATGTTGCGTGAATTCCTGTTCGACGGCTTCGGATTCCCCCTTACGCAACAGCCCGTTATCCACAAAAATGCAGGAAAGCTGAGGGCCGATTGCTTTGTAAAGCAATGCCGCCGTCACTGCCGAATCGACACCGCCGGACAAACCGCAAATGACACGTGACGACCCGACGCGTTCGCGGAGCTGTTTGACTTCGCGGTCGATCAGCGAACTGATGCGCCAGCTGCCGCGGCAACCACAAATTTCGCGAACGAAGTTCGCCAACAACCGGTCGCCATATTCGGTGTGCGTGACTTCCGGGTGAAACTGCAGGCCGTAAATCGATTGCGTACGGTGTTTGACTGCGGCATAGGGACAAGTGTCGGTGGCGGCCAGCGACTCAAATTCGTCGCTGAGTTCCTGCACCTGATCGCCATGACTCATCCAGACGGTCAACTTTTCAGGAATCTCGCCAAACAGATCGGCAGCACTCACGATGCGGCACGACGAGCGGCCGAACTCCCGAGTTTCAACCGGTTTAATTTCGCTGTTCTGCGAGCGGCAGGCCAATTGCATACCGTAGCAAATGCCCAGAATCGGGATTCCCAGATTGAAAATTTCCGGGTCGGGCTGTGGCGCACCCTCGCCGTACACGCTGGCGGGCCCGCCGGAGAGAATCAACCCCTTGGGATTCATCTCGCGAATGCGTTCGGCCGACAGATCGTGCCGAACCAATTGGCAAAACACGTGCTGATCGCGGACTCGCCGTGTGATCAACTGTGCAGTTTGCGAGCCGAAGTCGAGAACGAGAATGAGGTCTTCGTCTTTCGACTCGTTGAATCCGTGATCGCTGTTTTCGGCGTCGGGCGTTGCCGTCGCTCTGTTGTCCGTCATGTAAAATCCGGCCTGCAATTGTGTGCCACGCGGGCAAAAGCAAACCGTAGATGCTACTGTGCGTGAACCGGAATTGGAAGCGGCTACCCTTGCGAACACAACGGCAGCATTTTCGCCAGCCAATGCCCGACCGACCCCCACCCTTCGCTAAAAGGCCTTTTTGACTTTCACTCCCCGATCATTGTTCCGCAGCAGGTTTTTGTAGTTCAGGCGTTGTTCCTGTTGGATGGTGCTGTTCGAATTGAAGATGTTCTTCAACAGGCCGTCCCCGTCGCTATCGGCTGGTGCTTGTTGCGATTCGGGCGCGGCCGACTTGTTGCCCTTCTTCTTCTCATCTTGCGGCCGCAGGCTCGTTTTGCCTCGGTAGAAGGCGTAGCGGTCGTCGCCGGCGCGGGCGATGACTGTGCTTTGGCCGCCGATGGCGTCGGCGACGAAAATGCCGCGCAGATCCGTCTCGCCCGAAGTGAAATCGCTGTTCCGCGTGCCGATGACTTTCACGTGAACGTCGCGCGTGTACTGATCCTTCACGTCGTCCTTAACCGTTACCCGCACGCGACCGCTGACAACGTCTTCTTGGATCTCAAGCACCAGCGGACTGACGAGTACCAAACCACTGGCGTACAAATTCTCGCCACGGCAGACAACCAGATACGCGCCTTCTTCTTTCAGCGGCAGTTTCATTTCCTGCTTGCGGTCCTGGTAATCTTTGCCGTCGCCCAACTTCAAATCGAGTTCGTGATACGGACGAATGCCGGCCAGATTGATGGCGGTAATGCGGTTGAGGTTTCGCTGCATCAGCCCGAACTTCAACAGGTCGATCCGATACACCTTCACATTGGCTGCCGCCACGTTACGGAACGAGAGTTTCACTCCGGCCATGTCGCCCGGCTTAACCGTCGTCACTTCGGGAAGCTCGATCGCTTTGCGATTGAAGAAGCGGATCGCTTCGGCGGCGTCGGCAAAGCGTTCACCCACGCGCTCGTATTCGGTAATTGCTTCCGCCGGTTTGCCCAGACTGTGATACACCTGCCCCATAATGTAAATCGCCTGCCATTTGTTGAGTGCTGCCGCATCGACTCCGGCCTGGCGATCCTTACGTTTCCACTCGGCCACTTTGCGACACATTTTCAGTGCTTCGTCGTGATGGCTTAACGCGAACTGGCTGTAACCAATGACGTACCAGAAACTGTCGAGCAGTTTGCTGTCGGGATACCGCTTGGCGAAGTCCTCGCAGCGGGCGATCGTTGTTTCGTATCGTTCCAGATCGAGATACGCGCTGGCCATGCTGAACGACACCTGGTCGGCGGCGGGATCGGTCGGCCAGGTTGAGAGGAAATGATCGAACATTTCGATCGATGCGGCGATGAGATCAACCCGCGTGATCTTCGCATCGCGGAGCTTTGTATTTGCAGCCGCCTCGGCCGCCTTGCCGTAGACTTCTCCGGCCAGCGAATACGTCGCCGTCGCGATGTACGATTCGGCCGGGTATTGCCGCAGCACGTCTTCCAGAACCTGCACCGCGCGAACAAATTCGCCACGGGCATCGAGGAATCCGGCGATTTGGCTTTCGCGTTGAAAACTTCCTTCGACAGTCGCGCGGTACACCAGATAGCTGCGTTCGTATTCACCCAACTCACGATAAGCGGCAGCGACGCGGAGAATCGAATCGAATTCGATTTCGACTTCCGGATAGCGTTCCTTGATAATCTCGAAGTATTCGACGATCGCATCGTCCTTGCCGATGGCCAACGAGGCGGTGAACAGCATGCGGACGACTTCCTGATAGATGTTGGCATTGAGTTGCCAGCCGGTGAATAACGCCGTCAGATGTTCGGACGCGGCGGCGTGTTCGCCCTTCGCAATCAGACGCTTGCCGAACTCGTACCGTTCGACCGGCGTGAGTTTGTACGCGTCGGCCGACTTCTCGCCGCGCGCCAACAACGCCAGCGACTTCGACTTGGCGATAGCGATTCGCTCCGGTCGATAGAAACTGCGGACGACGGTCGGCGCGGCCCGGTAACTGCCCGGCAGATAACCAACCAGCGTATAACCAATGTCGCCGGGACGCGGCACGTCGCCGATGTAGAACGTGATCGATCCCGGTGCGATTTCAAATCGCTCGAAGCTGCCGCGAATCGATTCGCGCAGCACCATTGTGCCGGCGGGAATCGGTTCGACGACGACCAGATAATCAAACTGTTCGTCGCGAACACCACGGACGTTGTTCCGCCGCACCTGTAGCGTGACTTCCCCGCGTTCGCCCATTGGCAGTTGCGTCAGCGGGTTTCGGAACGGCTCGTAACGTCTCGCGATGCCGAAACCGCGGGGAATCGGTTTTCCGTCAAGCATGCGTTGTGCCGGCTCGTAGCTGCGAGTGATACGCCAGTCGTTGGTGGTTGCCTTCAGTTTGTCGGCCGGAACGAAACCACTGAGTACCGCGCTGTAGCTGAAACGGCCGCGGCCTTCGATGTCGAAGTTGATCCGCTGTTGTGGCTTGTCGGCTGCGAGGAACTCGTCGGGAACTTTCAAACGGCGGCTGCCATCGGTCGAAGGATCAACGGCGATTTTCTCCACCAGCCGATCGTTGACGAAGACCGACAGCGTGTATTTCTCGCCGGTTTGTTTGGTTCGCGAGAACCAATCGGCTAGCGCGGCGATGGCCGGTCCGTTCGCCTTCTCCGGCGTCCACCGCGTGCCGCGACGTGCAGCCAACAACCAGTCGGCCAGTTTCGCCGCCTTCGCATCCGCCGGCGCGACTTCTTCCAACGCCAGCAGATACAACGCGCGGAGTTCCACGCCGGTTTGCATCCAGGGAATGCAGCCGCGCATCGCCGAATCCGCCTTGTTGCCGTTGGCCATGTCGGCGTCGATGGGAATCTTCACCAACTGCAGTAATTCGCCCGCCATTTGCTTGCGGTCGAGTTTCGCCAATACCAATGCCACGTGCAGCAATCCCGAGGGACTGAGGTTATTGCGTTCGCGGTAGAGGCGATTGGCGAAGGCGAAGTCGGCGACGCCGGCTTCGGCCAGTCCGTGCAGAATGATGGTCTGTGCTTCGCGGTCGGCCGGATTGGTGGCGGTGAACGCCGTCCGCAGAAACTGCACCGCTTTGTCGAACGTCCCAGTGGGGACGGCGAAACCGGCTCCGCGGGCGCTCGACAGCGCCCACACCATGCGGCTCGACAGATAGCGATCGGACTTCGATGCCGCCGGTCGACCGCTCCAACTCCAGCCGCCATCGTCGCGTTGCGCCGAAACCAGTTGCCCAACGGCCGCCTGAATTCGGCCCGAAAGTGCCTGGGCTTCGGGCGTGTCGGCAGTTCGCGAACCGCCCGTCATTTTCAACAGGCCGATACCGCCGATGACATCGGAGACGGCCCGTTCCAAACCGCTGCGCGGCAGAAACGCCGCCGAGTCGAACGCGGTCAGTCCGCTGCCCAGTACGGCATCGAGCAGCGTGCGGTTGACACTGGGGCCGATGACGATTTCCAGATGCCGATCTTCAACTGCCAGTTTCTTGTCGTGTCCAACGAAGGCGATGGTGTTCTGGGCGGCCGATCCGCCAGCGGTTGCATACACGGGCAAACCGAACGGGCGAATGGGAATGACCGTGCGGGAGACGTCGCTTTGCTCGCCGCTGGTCACCGTCAACTCGAATTCGACCTGTGCGCCGTCGGCGATGTCGATGGGGAATGTGACTTCGGCGATGCCGGGACCTTTCGAGATGACCGTCCGTTTCTGTTCGGTCGATTTGTCGCCATTGGTCGCCTTGAGTTTGACGAGAATCTTCTCGCCCTTTTTGATGACGGCATTATGCACTTCCGCCAACAGTTTCGCCTTGTCACCCTGTGCGAAGGCGAGCGGCGTTTTTAATTCGCCGAACAGGTCTTTGCGGGCGATGATCTCGACTTCGGATTGACCGGAAAGTGTTTCGGCGTTGATGCCGCGCGACTGCAGTTTCCACGCGGTCGAGCGATCGGGCAGACGGAAGCTGACGCTTGTCTTGCCATCATCGCCGGTGACGACGACTGGGTTCCAATACCCGGTTTCAGCCGTCCCCATCTGCGGCAACACCCGCATGCCGTCCTTGCCAAACGCCTTCAGCTGGACTTCGTTTAGTCCGTTGATGACCTGATAGTTACCATGACTGTTAACGGCAACAATGGTGCTCTTGGTGTTGGCCAACGTATCGAAGAACTGTGCCGACACCTGCGGTTCGATAGACTGGTCCTGTCGGATGACGAGCGACAGCGTGGTTTCAAATTCCTGGATCTGGCCGCCGCCATTGACGAATCCCCAGTGCGGCCGCCTCGCACCGTTGCCGTTAATCGCCGTGCCGGTCGTCGGAATTCCAAATCGCACATTCCCCGAGCCTGGGCCATCGACCATTTGCCCGGGAGCCGACATTCCGATTGCGCCTAATTGTCCTCCCCTTTGGCCATTGCCACGACTTGATCGGCCCAAGCTTCTCCGTCGAGATGTCAACTCCCGCCACGCTCTCGGATCACCAAAGTCGATGGGTCCGGTGAGTCGGACACCGTCTATTGAGTTCTGACGACCATCTGCTGAGAAAACAACGGAATTTGGCAAGCC
The DNA here is from genome assembly GCA_963581435.1 of Planctomycetota bacterium. Taxonomy (GTDB): domain Bacteria; phylum Planctomycetota; class Planctomycetia; order Planctomycetales; family Planctomycetaceae; genus JABISG01. The sequence goes on along the minus strand of CAUZOL010000003.1, from coordinate 55,122 downwards.
GTCGGAAATTACAACTATGCCCAATTCGTCGTCAAAGTCGTGATTTACATTGACACGTGCATCCTCCGTAAAGCCGCGTGAATCGTTGATTCTCTGGTTGCGACGTGCGAATTTTGCCTTCCAGCCCATCGTGACAGCAACGGGATTGTCGGGATCGAGTTCTTCGGCCTGTTTCGCGAGTACTTCGGCTTCCGCATAGCGACGTTGCCCGAAGAGTACATTGTATTGATCGACGAGATTCGACAGTTCGCCGTTGATCGCTAACGACGGGCTTGCTTCGTGCTGTGCAATTTGATTCTGTGCACGGTTACGTACTGTTGTCGCGGCCAATTCTGTCGTCAAAGGCACAACAAGATCGCCAACCGGAAAAACACCGCGTGCAAGGTTTTCGGTGGCTGCCGTTTCCGCCGCTTCGATGCGTTCGCGTTCGGCCTCGGCCAACAGGAATTGATTGACGCCGCGTGTCTTCGGTAGATAACGGAACGTGCAACTGGTGGTGGCGCGGACTGAGGGGCGGCGGTAGCCGCTGCCGAAGTATTCGTCGATGAGGCCGGCACGGTCGCCGAAGTAGTCGAGCAGGTTTTTCTGTACCAGGCCGAGCGAGAGTTCGGCCGAGACTGGTTTGCCCTGCGGGTCGGTGACGGTGATATCGACCTTGAGTTCTTCGCCCGGGCCGAGTGTGGTCTTGTTCGGTTTGAGCACGATCTTCAACTGCCGCGCGATGCGGAACTCGCTGTTGGCCTGATGGAAGCGGTCGCCCTGCATGACGGCGACCGACAGCCGGAAGTTGGGCGCGAGCTGCGATTCGAGCGGGATTTCCAGCGGGTTGGCACCGGTTTTGAGTTGGATCAGCCGGTAACCGAGAATCTTCGCCCCTTCATACGTCACCAGCGCCAATGCCGGGTCTTCGCGCCAATGAAGTTGAACTTTCGCGGAATCGCCCAACTGATAATGGTGCTTCTCAGCGAGAATTCGCAGCCGGATGGTGTCGTCTTCGCCGGAGATGATGACGGCTTTCTGACCGCTGACGCGGTTGCCGAAACGGTCGGTCGCCGTCGCGCGGACGATGTAGCGGCCCGACTTGTCGATCCGCAGCGTCTGCCGCACCTCGCCGGTGTTTTCGTCCGACTTGACTTCGAATGTCTGGATGGAGCGTTCGCCCTGTTTGCCGTCAACTCGGGTCTGTTCCAACACGTCGAGCGTCAAATCACTGCCGGCCGATTTGCCGGCGGCGTCGGCGACGTTGAACGTGGCGTCAAACGTTTCACCGGTAATGTATACGTTGCGCAGTGTGGTGACGCCGATCTCCAGCCCGCGAGTCGCGAGCAGAATTGATTCCACGGTTCGCAGATTGCGTTCGGGAAACGTGACGTTCAGTTGTAGCGGCTGCGATTCACTGAAGCGACGGGTCTCAAATTCGAAGGCGACTTCGCCTTTGTCGTTCGTCGTGGCGGTGTGCAGGCGGTCGTCGGCCAGTTGGTATTGAATGGTGCGGCCCGCCAACGGAGTGCCGTAGTAGTACTTGAGCGAGATCGTTCCGGTGATTTTCTCACCACGGTAGAAGACCTTGCGCGGCAATTCGACAGCGAGTTGGATCGGTTCGAGTTTGTAATCGTGAACCTGAAATGACGTTTCGTACGACGGTTTGTCGGCCGCCTGATGCAGGTGGACGCGGTAATCGCCCTGCGGTGCGGTGTCGGGCAGCGTGAAGTTTTCGGCGAAGGTGCCCAATTTGTTGAGTTTGGTTTTCTGCGTGTGAATCACGCGGCCGCGCGAGTCGTAGACGTCGAGGCTGTATTGTTCGCCCTCTTTGAAGACGAAGCGGTCGCCATCGACCCAACGGATGACGCCCTTGAGATGCACCAACTGACCGGCGCGGTAAGCGGGACGGTCGGAATAGAGGTAGCCTTTGGGTGCCAGCCCGACGGCGAAGTCGAGTCCGCTGAGACTGGTCACGCTGGAAGCGGCATGCCCTTCATGGATCGCGAACACGCGCAGGTCGCTGACAGTTTTCAGTTCGTCGCAAACGTGTTGGACGATGCCGTCTTTGTTGGTCAATTCTTCGGCGAAGACTTTGCTGCCGTCGCTGACGAGCAGGCTGACGCCCTGGACCGGTTTGCCCGTGAGCATGTTTTCGGCGAAGACGAAGAGTTCGTTTCGCGAGCTTTTGACGATGACGTCGATGTTGCTGACGATGACCATCGTCGTCGCTTCGAGTTTGTCACCGGTGATGGTGACGGCCGAAACGCCCGGGCCTTCCAGCGGGATTTCGATCTCGTTGGTGAGTTGCCGATACTTCTCGTATCCATCGACTTTGTATTCCCACGACTTGTCGGGATCGATGAGTGCGATGTCGAGTGATTCGACGCCGCCGGCCAGATGCATCTTGCGGAAGTAGTCGATCATGTCGATGCGATAGACGGCGACGGTGACTTTTTCGAGATTGCGGGTGCGGAGTTTGATCTTCGCGCGTTCGTTGGTGCGGTACTTGCGATCGGTGACGACTTCGAGCCGATGTGACGTGAGGCCGGCGATGCGTTTTTGGGCCAACGACTGCGATGCCCCGGCGACTTTCTTGTACGCTTCCAAAGCTGCGGGCAGACGGCCGAGCCGGTCTTCCAGTGTGACACCGATGAGATAGGCGGCTCGGGACGCTTCGTTACTGCCGGGATACTTGCTGACGAGCCGCGTCCAGTCGGCGATGGCGAGGTCGAAGAGTTTCTGGGCGGCGGGTGTGACCCGGCGCGAGTCGGGCGCGTCGTCGCCCGCTTGTTTGCCATCAAGTTCTTTACGCTGTTCTGTGACGGCGGCTGCGTAATTCATCTCACCGAAACGCAGCAGTAATTGCGCGGCACGGGAATCGAGCGGGTATTTGTTGAGAAACGTTTCCCACTGTTTGCGGGCGGCGGCGTAATTCTTCTGCCTCCGTTGCTCCTCACCCATCTGGAATTCGCTGTTGATGACGAGCCTTTGGACGTTGGCCCAACCGGCGTTGGTGGGATGTTTGTCAAGGAATTCGCGCCAGGCGGCGATGGCTTCGACGAACTTCTTCTGGGCGAAATAGGAGTCGCCGAGCAATTTGCGGGCGTCGGCGATCTGCTTCGTTTCTGCATGCGCTTCATTGCCGATGAGCGATTGCAGTTGCGCGATGGCCTGATCGTAGCGACCGTGATGCGCGTAGCCCTGGGCGATGTCGAACTCCGCCTGCGGCGCGAGTTTGTGTTTGGGGTACGCCTTCAAGAATCGTTCCAGCGCGGCGACTCCGAGTTCCAAGTCGCCGACGGTTCCTGGCGCGGGCATGCCGAATGTCCGGGCGATTTGGTAGGTTGCATCGGCCAAACGTTCCGCGGCTGAGAATTCCGGCTTCTTTAAGAATTCGGGTTTCTGCTGAACGAGATCCTGCCAGGTTTTGCGTGCTTCGGCTCTTTGGCCGGCGACCAGTTGCGAGCGGCCCAGCTGGAACCGCACTTCGACTTCGGAAACGGCTGGCGTGCGGTCGTCGGCTTTCGTCTTCTCGTCGGCGTAGCGGGCGAGATAACCGCGGTAGGCGGCAATCGCTTCGCCGTGTTTGCCCAGTTCGTGAAAACAACGGCCAATGCGCGGTTCGACATCGTGCCGGACGGCGATGCTTGGTTCGAGTTTCAACGCTTCCTGATAATAGGCGAGTGCCTGGGTGTAATCGGGCTTCGGTTTGGCCGACGGGTCTTTGGCGGGAATGCCCTTGAAGTAGCGGTGGGCGAATTCGAGATAGATGGCGGCCAGTTTGTCTTTGCGGCCGCGCGAGAGCAGTCGCTCGGCTTCGGCACGGTAGATTTCGCCGGCTTTGCGATAATTTCGCTGCCGAGCAAAGACGTCGGCCTGACCGAACCGCGCACGGGAGATCCAAACGCTGTTGGGATACCGTTTTCCTAACGTCTCGAAGGTGAGCAGCGCGTCGTCGAGCGTTCGCAACTCGGTTTGAGCGCGACCCCGCAAATAGAGCAGATAATCGGGCGCGACGACGTTGCCTTTTTGCAGTTGGGCGTCGATCAATTCGATCGCTTTGGCGAATTCGCGGCCGGCCAACGCACTCTGCACGGCAGGAGAGACGGCCGGTAACGACGTGATCGACGGACGTTTTGCCACCTTATTATCGGCCTCCGCTGCCGGAGAGAACTGCGCGGTCGCCATCGCCGTGGCCAAAACAATCGGCAGGCTCAGGAACAGGTGGCGATATTTCATGGCGATGTTCTCTCGAATGGGTTTGGTGGCTCGATCCCTCGGGGCGCGGCCCGTGGGCTCTTGTGGGCGTAATACTCAATAGCTAGACGGATTAGACGCCATTTTCTGGCGAGATTCTCCAGGAAAATTCAACAACGGGCGAAATAATCGCAGACTCGCAGTCCATGGGGTCATTCTGTACGGCCCGCGTAATGTGACAGCTTGAGCGGTTGTCAAAAGGTGACACCAGCGACAATAATGCCTCCGTCTGAACGGTGGCAATATCAGATGTCACAATCCGTTACATGTCCGTTACATTTGTCTGTTTCGGACGTCTTCCTGTTTGTTGAAATCTACAGACGCGAAACCATCCCAGAACGTGGTGGCGAATTCGTGAAAGGGCAATATGTCAGTCTCGGAGATGGACTTCCTGGAAACGGCCGAAGAGGCCGCGCGGCTTGGTGGGGGCATTCTCGATGAGTGGTCATCCAAATTCACGGTGAGCGAGAAGGGCCGCTCGGATTATGTGACCGAGGCCGATTTGGCTTCGCAGGACGCAATTTACAAGTTGATTCACGGCCGATTTCCGGAACACAATTTTCTCGGCGAAGAAGGACTGTCGGAAATCAACAGCGACTCTCCATATCGCTGGGTGATTGACCCGTTGGACGGCACATCGAATTACGTGCATCGATTTCCGTTTTATGCGGTTTCCATTGGGTTGGAATGCGATGGCGAACTGATCGCGGGGGTTGTGTTTGATCCGAATCGCGACGAGATGTTCTCCGCGCTGCGGGGAAAGGGTGCTACGCTTAATGGGCAGCCGATTAAGCCGACGCGTGTCGATTCGCTGGAACAGGCGATGGCGGTTGCCAGTTTGCCGGTGGTGGCCGACCGGGATCATCCGGCGGTTGAACGGTTTTTGCGGGCTTTGACAGTCGCACAGACTGTGCAGCGCACTGGTTCCGCTGCGCTCAATTTGGTGTATGTCGCGGCGGGCCGTATGGATATCTATTTTTCCACGACCTTGAAGCCGTGGGACATGGCCGGCGGGGCGGTTATCGTTCAAGAGGCGGGGGGCCGGGTGACGAAAATCGACGGATCGAGCTTCGACATTGGTGAACCCGACATACTGGCCAGCAACGGGGCCGCAATTCACGAACAATTGCAACAACTGTTCGCTTAATCGAATTCTCAGCAACAATTGCAGAAAGGTGCTGTTTCGCGGTTTGGCTGCCGTATATGATGGAGGGGAGCTGTCTGTTCGCCACGGCGACATCCATTCTCCGTCTTGTTTGGCAGCGCACGTCTCTCGAAGGTCACATCTCGCCGTCCGACGGCAATTCAGTTTGGTGATGGTCGCGTTGATGCAAGTCGCACAAAAAGCAATATCCAAAGCGCGCATGGCCTGTAGTTCTGGCAATGCGGGTGCGCCGAAACCCCGATGGCAAAAGCCGCGCAGCGGCGCGAAAACCCAAACCGACAGCTTGCTGTCGGAGGGCTATCCAATACGACGTTCGACAGCAAGCTGTCGGTTTGGGTTTACGGCTCGCTTCGCTCGCGACGGGCAACTTCGCTTGGTTGGCATGTTGGCCGTCTGTTTGTTTGGGCTGCTTTGGGTAATTCCAAGTGTCGTATCCGCTCAAGAAGTGACAGCCGAAGACAATCCGACAACAACGCCGGTGGAGAAACCGGCCAAGACGAGTCCTGCGGTTGAAGCAATCGACAACGGGAAGAACACCGAACCAGGATTGCTGCTCAAGGGTGAAGAACTAGAGCGTTATCTCAAGTGGCGCAACAGCCAGAACAGCCCCGATTACAGCATCACGTCGATCACGTTGGAAGGTTTGGCGAAAGACGACGAGAGCGCAACGCTGAAGGCGACCATTGCCATTCAAATCAACCGCGACGACGTTCCGCTGCGAATTCCACTGAATTTGAATGAAGCCACGCTGATCGAACACTCGTATAACGGAGAAGGCACAGCGACGCCCGACGACGATTTCAAGCGGGAAACCGGGTACTATTGGTGGCTGCGTGGAAAAGGCGATCACATTCTGACGTTGTCGATGATTGTTCCGATCAAGAAGCAGTTGCCCGCACGTCGGCTGCAGTTGACGATTCCCGCCACTGCAGTCAGTCGGTTGAAGTTGCTGGTCCCCATCGAAAAGTTGTCAACCGAGGTGTCGCCCAAGGAAGCGTGGGTGAAGACGACATCGGTTGCGAAGCTGGGAACGACTTTGGAAGTCCAAGGGCTTGGCCGTCGTCTGGACGTGTCGTGGGAGCCGCTTGCAGAGCAAGGCCCGGTCGATACGGTTCTTCAATCGCGAACGGTCATCAACGTGAAGTTAACCGGCGAGTCGGTGGTGCTGGAAGCAACCCAGCAGATTCAGGCTCTGCAGGGAACGTTTTCAAAAGTCAACGTGCGTTTGCCGGCCGGCTTCAAATATTTGGATGTCGAAAGCAAAGCGTACAGCGACCACCAACTGGGGGCAGGCACACACGCGACGGTCACACTTTTGGAGCAGACAAAAGGTCCCGTCGAATTGAAGTGGACGCTCGAAGCTCCCCTTCCCGGCGATGGTGGAAAGTTGACCCTGGAAGGGTTCGCGATTGATCGCGCCCGGAGCCAAAAGGGCGAACTGGCAATCAGTGGTCTCGATGGGTTTCGCATCACCCGGCGGGAACAGGAAGACCGCTTTGTGCATCGTATCAACGTTGGCGACTTAGCCGACGGGGAGCACGCAACGACGGCATACGAGTTTCTGAAGCAACCATTCAGGCTGGTTCTCGATCTGCACGAAATTGAGCCGGGATTCACGGTGAAGCCGAAGTTGCGGCTGCAGATGTCGCCCGAGAGCATTCAGCTCGACGCGTCTTTCACTTTTCAAGTCTATCGGGGTGCGGTTCCAGAGATTGCCGTTCTTTGGCCGAACGCAGCCAAAGAGGGTTGGAATATTGAGGCTGTCGGCCCTGTCGATTTGCTGAACCGAGATCAAGCGAACGAGCGACTGGATGAAGGTCTCTTGCGAATTCCGCTGTTACGACGAAAGACGGGTTCATTTGAATTGAAGCTAAGAGCGAGCCGTCCGATCACGGCGGACAAGAGCATTCCATTGAGCTTGCCCTATGTGGAAGCATTATCGGGTCAGCCGACAATTCTCGAATTGCTTGCCACCAAAAACGTCGAGGTCGAGCTTTCTCAAGCTGGCACGAATGGGGGGCAATTGCCGGCGACAAACGGCACGAGTGTGGAATCGCTCCCGGAAGACCTCCGCTCGCTTTTGAGGGCTACTTATCGAATCAACGAGCCGGAAAAAGAATTGACATCAAAGGTGACCGTTCACGACCGCGAAATTGCAACGCGGACAACGGCCCAGATGCACTTGGATGGCAAGAAACTGCTGGTGACGCAGCGGATGACTTACAACGTGGCCTTTGAACGGCTGACTCAAGTGTTGTTGCTCGTTCCCAATGAACTGGGAAAACGTGTGGCATTTACACTGGGCGATGACGTTGATCTGTCGCCGAATTCCACGCCTTTAGATGAAGGAACGTTCTATGAGGTTCGGTTGATACTGCCCGAGCCGCGGATCGGCGAATTCGACATTGTGGCACGATTTACAGTTGACGTCGCTGAAGTGCCTGCCCACGGCAATTCCACTTCCCTCACACTGCCGTTGGTGCAATCGTCAGACACTCCGTTGGCCTCGACTCAATTGAAGTGGGACAACGACAGTGGACTCGATGTCGTCCCTGTGGACGTGCAGATGTGGGAAGCACAGCCGGATTCTGGAAATTCGTCGGTTTGGATGGCGAAGGGTTCGCCGCATATCGCGGCGCTGACGCTGAGTGATTCGGTTCGCAAGTGGACGCAGGACTTTAAGGTCCGCAAGGTTTTGATTCAAACTGTCGTGGACTCGAATGGGGTCGCCCAATCTCGCGCTCAATTCCGCATCGACGGCACAGTCTCAGCCGTTTCGCTCACATTACCCCCCCGCGCAATCGTGATGGACGCGGCTTGGTGGGGGAAGCGTCAATTGACTCCGGCCGAGGTTGTCGTACTCGATGCTGACCGCGGATTCTTTCGGCTCGAAGATTCCGACGCCCCAACAAGCGGCTCACGACTGTTGACGATTAAGTTCCATTCGGTCAAGGCTGTTCCTCTGCAGTGGAGCAGGCCGCACAAACTTGTGGCCCCCGAGTTCACATCCGGCGTTTGGGTTGAGAAGTCCATCTGGCAGGTGTCGCTGCCGGGCAACCAATTGTTGTTCACGCAACCGGCCGAATACACGCCTGGATATCGCTGGCAGCGACGCGGCTTGCTTTGGAGTCGGCAACCGCTCCCGTCACACACCGCGCCCGAGCTGGATGATTGGATCAATACAGCTGACGGCCCCGCGGATCGGATTAAAACCGAACCCGGAAATTCGTATCAATTCAGCCGTTTCGGTCCGGCTGCATCGTTGAACTGCCGAACGATGGGCTTACCGATTGTGGTGTTCCTCGGTGCGGGACTTTCACTTGCTGCCGGTTTTGTGCTGCTTTACGTTCCATTGACGCGGAACGTGTTGACTTTTCTGTTTATTGCATTCGCAATGTCGGCCATCGCGCTGTGGTTTCCGGCCCCGGTGCAATTGCTACTGCAACCAGCAGTACTCGGATTGTTACTGGCGGTGGTGGCCGCATCGATCAATAGTGCGCTGCTGCAAGAAAAACGAGTGCCCGTTCTGACGCTGTCATCGCCTAGCGATTTCAACGCGCGGCTCTCTTCGTTGTCGTCCGTCGAGTCGGTGCCGGCTCGAGGGCCTGGCTCAGAGGACCCAACGGTCGTTCGACCCGTGGCGTCGCCGGACCGGGAAGCGATGACGGCTCCGGAATCGGGAAGTCATGTATGATCACCGCCGGATTTCAGGCACCGCTTGCCAACCTGCTTCGCTTCGTCTGCGCTCGCGCTGCACCGTTTGTCGTGGCGGCGGCGTTTGTTCTGCCGAGTGAAGCAACATCCGCCGACCCAGATCCGCTGACACGCTCGATAACGCCGATCAACGTCAACGTCGACCGACGAGACAGCTGGCCCAAGGGTGATTGGGTGCCGATCCGCGGGCGGATATTGAAAGACCTGGTGGAACGCTCGCAAGCCAAACCGCAACAGCCGCGCAAAGCCTGGATCGAGCGGGCAACGTATTCGGCGACCTTTGACGGGAGCAATCTTCGTGGTGGCCGCCTGAACGCCGACATTCGGCACGACAGCAAACAGGCGGAACTGTTGTCGCTGGAACCGTTGAATCTGGCAGTTTCTGAAATCAGCTGGTCCGATGCGCCGGCGACTTGGGGAACTCTTGGGGATGGAAGAACGGCGCTGCTGGTCGACGGCAAGAACGCGGAGTTAGTTGGCCGTTGGAATCTGACCGGTCGCAAGCTGCCGCGCAGTGTCGAATTCGACGTTCAAATTCCCAGCGCTGCGGTCAGTCGCATTCGGCTGACTTTGCCAGAAGGATTCCTCGTCAACACGTCAATCGGTGAAAGCCGGCAGATTGATGACAAGGGAAAACGCGACGTCGACGAATGGGAATTGGAACTGGGAAGCCAAACACGCTGCCGAATCACGATTCGTCGTCGGCCGGATCAGGCAGCAGCGCGGCCATTGGTCCTGGTGGAGTCAAATCCCTCGTACATCATTCGTGAAGACGGAATACAGCTGCAAGCGGAATTCCACCTGGAGACTGTTAATGCTCCGGTCAATCTTCTCGTCTTCACTGTTCCGGCCGGCGTCAACGTTTACTCGGTGAGTTATGGCAGCAACAATTCGCTCACGTGGCGGCTGATTCCCGATGGCGACAATCACCAACTGGCCGTGCAGCTTTCCGATCCGCTGTTAGGGAGCAGCAGACCACTGCGAATCGCCGGCACTGCATTGTCTACGTTGGACAAAACGTGGCAGCTTCCGCAGCCGCGCTTGAAGGCAGCGCTGAGTACGACGGGAAATCTGCGCAACATGAAGGATGAATTCTTCATCGGCGACCAGTCGAAAGGTCTCGGTAACGCAGTCTTTATGAGTGGCAATCTCCACTTGAAAGTCGAATCGCCATTGGAGTTGCAGTCGGTTGATTTGCGCGGCTTTCGACAGACGGCAACGAATTCGACACCAGACGTCTCGAGTTCTTTAACCTTCCAGCAGTTTCTTCCCGATGCGGACTTGAGGCTGGATGTTGCCTATCCGGAACTGCGACGCGACGTCACCTTGCTAACGCACGTTGAAACGTCGGGTAAAAACTGGTCGATGACCGCACACGTCAATTTGTCGACACATGCCGGCAAAACGTTCGAAGCAGAATTCCGGCTGGCACCACAGTGGGAAGTGATTGAAGTTCGATCGCCGAACGATGAGTCAGCATGGACCAATTGGGAGGTGCGGCGGCAGAAGGGGGGCGGCAGAACGTTGTCGATTGAGTTTCGTGAGTCCATCGCACCCGGATCGTCAAAATCTGTGGAGATTGTGGCGCGGCGACTTCCACTTCCGCAGAGCCGGCCACTTCGGTTGCCGTTGCTGCGCCCACTGAAGCACAGTTCAGCCGAGCAATTGGTTGCTGTGTCGCATCCGGCTGTCGCGGCTCCGAATTTGGAAACCGGATCGGGATTCCACATCGTCCAGCCGGGCGAAGCTCCCAAGTTCGCGACCGACTCGGATCTCTGGAAGAAAATCGAGTCGTCAAGCGATGGCAACGCGTTGCTGTTGCATTCAAGCGACGTTTCCGGTGAAGGCCGACTGAGACTGGAACAACTGGGACCGACAATCGACGCGCACATCTGGATCACACACAAATTGGATTCGGCTGGTCTTACCGAAAAAGTGCAGGCACGCATACGTCCCAAAGGTGGGGCAGTTAACCGTCTGAAAGTCTACCTCACGGTTTCAGGTGACGATGTTCAATGGAAACTGAATTCAAATGGACAAGCGGCTCTCGATGCAACTCGCATCTTGATCGATCAACACGACGACTGGGATTTGCCGCATGGCGGAGAGTTATGGGATGTTCATCTTCCCCGGCCGTTGAGACGGGAATTCACGATCGTTGGCACACGCACACGAAACGCGACAGCCAGCATGATGCCGACACTTGCCGTCTTCCCGGGGCTAGACCCATTCCAGGGAATCGTTGAATTACAGAGCGGCGGCGAATTGAACGTCGCTGCCAAGGTTGAGGGCCTGAATGCGATAGAGGCCGGTTCGATCGATCGGCAAGAGTTTTCGGAAGCTGCAGGCCGCAAGTCATTCGGGCGGTTGTGGTCATTTCAATCGGCTCGTGATTCGCTGCTGCTTCGCGTGCGTGAAGGTGCCAGCGGGGCGATGCGCCGGCCGACGGCGACGATGGACCTGCAATCAATTCTATCGGAAGAGTTTCTCGGATTCGACCGCCATCGCGCCACTCTGACACTCTTAGGTGGCGGACAAGACGACGCTTTCCGTTTTGAATTGCCGCGCCCGGCGGTTCTGTTGTCGGCATCGTTGAATGACGTGTTGGTCGCGCCACAGCGGCGCGGCAACGAATGGATTCTCCCGTACATCGGCGACGGCGGCCGAAGCGTCGTTCGACTTGAATACCAAACTCCATCGGCTGGAGGACGTTTGGGGCAAACGCGAACTATACCCGTTCCAAATTGTGAGTACACGATTCTCGAATTCAACTGGGAGTTCGCCACAGGGCCGGATGTGTGGGTTGTGCGCGAACCGAACGACATGATGCTGTTGGACCGTCTTCCGCAATTATTCTGGACCGAACGATTTTTCGGACCACTGGGTCGTCCAATTAATCTCGCCATGTTTAACCCGTTTTCCGCGAATTCGTGGGCAACATTTCGTGCTGCCCAGTCCGATGCCCAAGGTGATAAGCGGCAGACAGCACCGCAGAATTTTTCACCCGCCGGCTGGACGGTTAACCGGGCCACGGCACCGTATCTTCCCGGCACGTTGGTAGTTTCGACACGGCGGCATTCGCAGGCATGGCTGCTTGCGTGGCTGGGGACGCTGGGTTGTCTGTTGTGCGGATTGGTGATGCGAGTTCGACATTCGAAGTTTCGCATGGGAGCATTCGGCTATTGGTTGAGCATCTGTCTGTTTGCCGCGGGGCTTAGTCCCCCGTTTTATTCGCTCATTGCTGGAGGATGCGTGGTCGGAACTGCGGTCGCGCTGCTGTTTCCTCGCCGGCTGTTGGAGAAGCTGCGATTTCGGAGACATCCGGAAGACCTTGTTCCAACGGGAAGTACGGCCAGCTATCGTGCAGCGCCGGCGACAGCGTTGCTGCTGGCAGTGGTTTTGACAGTCGCTCAATCATTCGCTCAGGAAGAACCAGCAGGGAACGCAGTTCGCTCCAGCGGCGAACCAGTTGCCCAGCGCGATACGCTGCCAACAGAATCGATTCGCGCACTGGTCCCAAACGCCAACGCCGATCTGCGAATTCGCGATGAAGCGATTGTTTACATCGAACGCAGTACGCTCACCCGGCTACGGCTTCAGGCTGATCGATCCGACGAAGCAGAAAGTTATCTTGTCTCAGCGGCCAACTACATCGCGCGCGTCGATGAACAGAACTCGGTTGTTGTCGAGGCCAGATACAAGGTCTATCTGCTGCCTGCCGTGCGAACGGCGCGCGTTGTGTTTCCCAATGCCCGTGCCAATCCCGATCATTGCATGGTCAACGATCGCCCGCAGCCCATCGTTCTGGGAAAAGAAGGAAAGCAGTTTTCCGTCGAATTGAAGTCGACGTCCGACGACTCGCTGCAGGACGCGGCGTCTGAATTTGATGTCAGTATGGAATTCCGGCCAGCCACCGACGTCTCCCCCCGTGGCGATGGATACCAATTGAATATCATTGCTGTGGCTTCCGCACATCTTCAACAGGAGTTTTCACTGGCACCCGGAACAATTGAACTGAACGGCGCGCGCGGCGAACAAGTTGTCGCAGGTGATCGCCGGTCGCTGTCGGTTCTGCTCGGCAAGACGAGCCAGTTTCAAGTTCTGTGGTCAAAGAACGCGGAACCGGTGCAAGCGCCGGCACGGCTCGAAGCTGCGGTCACAACGCACGTGACGGTGCGTCCTACCTGGATGGAATTGCGTTACCATGTCGATTATCGGGTTCTCAGCGGTGAGGTTGATTTCGTCGCATGGAAGCTTCCACACGCTTTCGACAACATGGTTATTCGGAAAGTGACTCTCGATGGCGAGCCGGTCGATGACTTTTCAGCGGCCGCTTTGACAAAGGAAACGTCGAATCTCCTCGTTCCATTTGCGAATTCTCAGCAGCGCGACTTCGCGGTCGATGCTCTGATGATCGTCCCCGTCTCCATGAATGGCAATGGTGAGATTCACGTCCCGACGGCGTCGCTCATAGTACAGTCAGCACAGCCCTACCTGATTTCTGAGGTAGACAATTTACTGGGAATTGTTGTGCCGCCCGAGTTTGACATTACCCCGTTGGAAAACGATGACGGTGCGCAGGGAATTGCCACCGAGACGTTTGCGACTCTGGCTGGCGACTCCGATTCAGTTCGTCCGATCCAGTATGCGTTCGACATCCTTCAGGCGGAACGGCGTCTAACTTTCCTGTTGAAGTCGGCAGTTGCCCTTCGCAGGGTTCGCATGATTCAGGAGGGTATCGTTCGCGGCGACGTGCTGAAATGGACATTGACGGCAGAACTCGAAACCAGCCAGGCCCCCGTGTTTCGCCATCGGCTGCGCGTGCCTCCAGAATTGGCGATTGCAGATATCTCCGTTCGTGAAGACGAGGCCGAGCGACTCGTGCATTGGTCGCGGCGAGGAAACTCCGTCGAACTCTTTCTTAGCGAAAAATCGACGGGCATTCAAAGCATTTTTCTCAAAGGAGAACGCCGGATACCTTCGGCGGCATCGGTCGCCCTGCCGCTTGTCGAAATCGATCAGGCGGAAATCATTGATTCGCGGTTGTGGATGTCTTACGAGCCGCCATCGGCCGTCCAATTGCTTGAGTCGGATGCACTCGATGAAATCGAACCGAACATCGCGCCAAGCATTGGTGAGGGAGAACTTGAGAGTTTGGAGCAGTACCGGTTGAATTCCGATGAGCGACTCCCTCGCATTCAGGTCAATTCGAATGGCGACCAGATGCGAACGGAGGCAATTGTCAGCATCTCCCAACAATCATCAGCGGAGTGGCAGGTCGTCTACGACTTCCAGTTTTACAGCACCAACAACGGCAAGCCGATCAATCAGGTTCACCTGCGCATCCCCAAGCGGTTTGTCAACCGCTACCGGGTCGAATCGCCGTCAGTCAATTTGAGCAGTGACTTGCAGACAGATGGTTCAGTCCGGCTCACTTGCGGCACAAAATCCAAACCAGCCAAGTCCCTGGGCGTACGTATTGTTGCCACTCTCGACACACCGCCGCCAGGTGATTGGTCTTTGCCAGAAGTCGATGTCGAGGACGTCAACCCGTTCGACCGATATCTTCTGATCTCAAAAGAGTTGGAACTGCAGCCGGCCGGTCTCGGCACTGATCGTGTTCCGCCACGCGCTTTGCCGGTTACGGTACGACGCCGTGCCGAAATCGGCAGTGCCGACGACAAATGGCGTGCCTACATCGTCGAGTCGCCCGGTGGTTCATTTTTTGCCGGATTGGCGAAGGTCAACTCAGATGTCTCCCGGATTCCGTTGGTTGAAACTCGTCTTGTTCCAAATGTTGGCAACAAAGTGTTCGGGCGGACCACGATTTGGATCGCGTATTTGACGGACGACGAAATCGAATTGGCATGGCCTCGCGGTCTGGCGGTACGGGCTTTGTTTATTGACGGTCAGCCCGCTGTCGCCATCCAACTGGATGAGAGCTCGCACAGCTTGTCGATTCCAATCGCTCAAGGCGCAGGACCACACCTCATCGACCTGCACTGGTCGCAACCGGCGGTCAAATCGCCGTCTCGTTGGTCGCCCCGTCGACAACCGATTCCGACGCCACGGATGATCTCTGTAGAACGATCGATCATCAGGATGGTGCCGCCGGAAGACTCCTTCTACGCCACCGGCGATCAGCTGGAAAAGATTGATGAATTCGATTACGCGCTCGACAAGCTGGAAGCCCTGTTTGAACTGAACGAGCCACAAAGTGACGGACAACAACGCCCACCGCTGTGGAACAGGCTGCTAAGGCAGCATCGAATGATTGAGGCTCAACTTTCGAACAGCCGGGAAGCATCTTCTTCGAAACCACAATGGGTGGCACGCCGCGAACGGTTCGATCGAATCGACCAAGGTATCGCCGACATCGCGGCACGCATTGCACAAGACGCACCGGCCGCGGAAACACAGGCGAATGACTGGCCGGATGTGGTTGGTGACTCGACTATCGCAAAGATCACACCGAATCGAATTGTGACGCTGGGAAGGATGGCACAATCTCCTTCTCAGTCGCTGCCATCCATTTCGTTCTGGATTGTCGAGAACTGGATGGTCGCTGCAGTCTTGTTGTTGATCGGCCTGCCCCTGATTCCAGTGGTATGCCGGTTGGTCAAACTGGATATCGGCAGTTGGTTGTCTCGTAATCAACCTGCGGCGTGGGCGCTGTTGGGAATCCTGTGGTGGACCTGCCTGCGTCCCAGCGAATTGGGAATCGTCCTGATATTGATTTCACTCATTGTAGCAGTTTGGGACCGCCGCCGCGTAAGCAGTGAAACTGACTTCGCGGTCAACGTCACCTCGGACGAATCGACTGGAACGGCTACGAACTCACCGTAATTTGCTGCCATAGCAGTCCGTTGAAAAACTGCTTCGTCGGCGAGAGCGCGGCGAAATCCGTCAGATCAAGGAGCCAAATTGCAGGCATATCCGAAGATACGCCGAGATTTGGCGACGCAGAGCTGACGCATTTCGACCGATCGCAGCCAGAATGAGTTTTTCAACGGGCTGATAGCTGCCAGATGATTGTCGTGGTTCCGACGACCGCACAATACCAGGCAAACCAGTGCAGGCGTTGTTGCGATACGAGGCGAATGAGCCACCGCAACGCGAACAATCCAACGACAAATGCAACAGCTGCTCCAATCAGCAGCGCGCCGACCGAACTGCCGCCGCCATTGCCCTCCCACACTTCTTTCGCCGCCAGTGCACCGCCTCCCGCAATGGCGGGAATGGCAATAAAAAACGAAAACGTTGTGGCCGCTTCGCGGCGCAGCCCGCCAATAAGACCGCCGGCGATTGTGCTGCCCGAACGGGAAATGCCCGGCACGAGAGCCATCGCCTGAAACAGACCCACGAGAATCGCCTGCCGGGTTGTGATTTCGTCGAGTGCCTGTTTGCTCTTTTCCAATTGCTGGCCGGCAACAAGAATGGCCGAGGTGGCCAATAGTCCGCAGCCGGCCAGTAGCACATTAGAAAATAACGCATCGAGCAGCAATTTGATCTGCTCGCTCATCGACAGGCAGAGGCCGATGGCAACCAACGGCAGTGTTGCCAAAACAATGGCCCGACAGACGTGTTGTCTAGACAGCAACAGTTTCAAGTCATCTCGGTAGACCACCAGAATA
The DNA here is from genome assembly GCA_963581435.1 of Planctomycetota bacterium. GTDB lineage: Bacteria > Planctomycetota > Planctomycetia > Planctomycetales > Planctomycetaceae > JABISG01. Next base: position 38,370 of record CAUZOL010000003.1, on the reverse strand, counting down.
GAAAACAACGTACCCACATGCAGGGCGACCGTCATTTGAAAGTTCTCGTTGGCTCCAGGGGCAGCCGTCGAAGACTCGCGCAACAACTCTCCGGCAATTACCAGATGGCCACTGGAGCTAATCGGCAGGAATTCGGCGACCCCTTGAAGAGCACCCAGGATGATCGCGTCGATGTATTCCGAAACAGGCATGTCAGGCTGAGTGATATTGGGCCGACAGGTGAGGGGCGAAGCGATTGATCGGTTGGCAAGACAATGGCTTCGCGTTAGACCGTCCGACGGACGTTTTGTCGGGCGAGGGGAACGGGCCGCAGTCTAGCAGCCGCGCAGCAAGACGTCGAGCCGCGACTTTTTGCGCGATGCCAACCGGTCAAATGTTTCAGACAGATGGAAGGGCTGAGTCGCGGCCACAATTGAATTTCAGATGCGATCGAGACCGTCGGCCCAGCGGCCGATTTCCTCGGTTTCCTCTTCCGCCGGATACTTGCGGGCACGGCCCTTCATGGTTGTGAGGTTGACCGGATACTTCAACCGTTTCAAGCCGCCGACCGTCTGTTGGACGTTGCGGAACAGGCTGTCCTTGTCTCCGCAGAGAAGATGAAACTGCATGCGATAGTCGGGATCGTTTTCTGGTGGACGCGTTCGCAGCGGAGCCGCCGCAGCTGCCACGCCATGAAACTGCTCGCGGTACTTGAAGGCGAGCTGGTATGTGAATTTTCCGCCGTTGGAATACGTGTGCAGGAAGACGCGGTTCGCATCGATTGAGTACTTCTCAGTCATTTGCTCCAACGCATCTTTAACAAACTCCGCGTCGTTCGGTGTGAAGCCACTGAGCTGTTGAGCCTTGGGACCGAGGATGATGATTCCGCGACGGTCGCAGATTGCCTGCCACTGCTTGAACACCGTGGCTTCCATAGTGTCGCCGCTCGGGTGAATCCAAACCATGACTGCGTATTCGTATTCGGGGTTGTAGTCTGCCGGCACATAGGCCCAGTAACTGTGTTCGCCGTTGGGCATTTTGACATTGAATCGACCGGTTTTGGGGCCTTCTTCGGCGTCAGCATCCGCATTGTTGTCTTTATCTGCCGGCTCTTTGTCATCCTCTGCATCATCTTCTTTGACCACCGGGATAAACGATGATGTCAGTTCGGCCGGCACGTCGTTCGGGATCGATGCCAATTCAAGCTGCACCGTTTGTTCCTTGTCGTCGCGCCGAAACACGAGTGAGGTCTTTTCTTTGGGACGCAGACGGCTGACGAGGCTCAGCAGCGACTGACTATCGGTGATGTCCGTTTCGCCGAAACGCATGATGCGGTCACGTGCTTTCAGCCCGGCCTTTGCCGCCGGACTGTCCGGAAAGACGTGGCGAACCTCAACGCCGGCCATCGCCGGGCCAGTCGGCTCTCTCTTGGGGAGAATCCCCAGAAACCCCGATTCGTACGCCACCAATTCGGCGACGAGAGTCAGCTCTTGCTCAATCGTCTTGTCGTCGCGTTTGACCGCAATCTTGACCGTGTCGCCGGAGTAGAGGCTACCGAGAACCTGCTTGACTTCCGCCTGGCGACGAACGGGTTTTCCATTGACGGTTACGATCAGGTCGCCCGATTTGAAGCCGACTTTGTCGGCGGGAGACTCGGTTCGCACGCGGTCGATGATCGGTTTACCACCGAGCAAATCGCGACCACGAAAGTTGATTCCCATCAGTCCAGGCTGCAGATCCTTGCCCGCCTTCAGGCGATCGAGCGTTGTGTAGACGTCCTGCATCGGGATGGCAAATCCGATGCCCGAGTCGTACCATTCGACCCCGGCTGTCTCACCGTTGCCGCGCGTTGAAAGCGGTACCAGAATGCCAAGTGTTTTGCCTTCGATATTGACCAGCGGTCCGCCGTAGTTGACCGGTGAAATTTTCGCGTCGGTCTGGACGGCCTTGCCCCAAATGCGGTTGAGCGCACTGACAATGCCGACCGAAATGCTGGGATATTCCAGGCTGAAGGTGCGGCCCATCGCCACGGCCCATTGACCAACTTTGACGGAATCTTTCTTGGCGGCGATGGCAGGAATGAGACCCTTGGCGTCGATCTTCAGCAGTGTCAGCATTTTCAGCCGATCGGTGGCGACCGTTTCGGCGCTGAATCGGCGACCGTCCGGCAATCGCACCAGGACCGAAGCCGGCTTCGAGGCAAAGTTGAAAGCACTGGAAATGATATAGCCGTCGGCCGAGACGACGACACCGGTCGTCGGTCCTGTTCCGGTCAAAACCTGGCCAACGCGGTCGATGCCGCCAATGGTCTGTACGCGGACCACCGACTCGGCCGCCAATGCCGCTGCCTGTTTGAACGCCTGCTCTTCCAGGGCTTCGGTTTTGGCGTCGGCTGCGATCGCATTTTCGGTTGCCAGCGCCGCGCAGACAAAGAGCGAGAAACCGAAAAGCGATCGGCGGTATTTGATGGAGAATTGCATGGCGATTCGCCTCGGTATTTCAGATGGCATTAAGAGCCGGGTTTCTTTTGCACGGGAAGTTCGAGATTCACCAACGTGGTGCCGCGTTTGACGATGATCCGCAGCGTGTCGCCAGCTTCGAGCCGTCCCAATTCCCGCTTCAACATGCGGTTGGACTGAATTAATTCGTCGTTGGCGAAGACGATCAAGTCGTCCGGCTGGATCTTGGCTTCGGCAGCAGGCGTCCCGGGTACCACCGACGTGATATACGCCGGCGTTCGGTAAAGGACATCGGGAATCATCACCAGGCCAAAATCATACGGGTTGTACCTCTCGGGGTTGTCTTCTTCGTCGGACTTTTCTTCGCGAACGTATTGCCCGCTGATGATCTCGCCGACCACTTTGCGAATTTCGGGGATGGGGACGGCATAGTTGATCCAGGTATTGCTTTTGGCGTTTCGCAGTTCCTTGCCAATCATTCCCAACAGTTTGCCATCCACTGACGTGATAATGCCTCCGCCGGCACCGGGGTTGTTGGTGATGGCATCGACAACATAGACATCGCCGTCGTAAGGGACCTGGTAAGCTCCGCGGCGGGCCGTCAGTTTCGTTCGGGCGGAAATCACTCCGTGCAATACAGAGACCGGTTCGTCTCCCGTCGCCACCTTGAACATGTTGCTGAAACCGAGAATTCGCGTACCGGGACTGGCCGACGCTGCATCTGCCAAATCGAAGAACGGCAGATCGAGGTCGTCTTCCTGGAGTTTGATCACCGCCAGATCGAGTTGCGGTTCAGCTCCCAGTACCTTGGCTTCCAAACGGCGGCCGTTGGCCAAAACGACGGTGACTTCATCGGTGTCGAGTACGTGACTCCAAACGGTGATGATGTGTCCCTCGGCCGAGACGAGCGTTCCCGTGCCGTAAGCGTGCAGTTGACGGATTCCACCGGCACCAAAAATCTTCACCATGCGCGGCATGACCGATTTAATGGTGTCGCCCGCCCCTTGCGCCGTCAGCATGCGCGGGGCGGCCGTCAACATGGCCACCGCCAGCAGCATCCGTGTTGCGAATTGGATTCTCATAGTTCGTCTCCAGCCAACCAGATTGTGGCTTCGTCTTCGTGAAGTTCTGTCAAAACCCTCTGTTGGCTTACAACTTCCCTTGTTTTTAAGTGCAGAGTTCGCCCACAACCGAGTTTTGACGGAGCCTCGTGTCACTTGTTGTCGTTCTTCTTCGGTGATTCCCTGAGGGTGGCTTGTTCGACCTTGAGGGTTACGTAGGCTTCTCCACCACGACTGACTTTGATTTCGCTGGGCAGTTTGCGCCCTTCAAACTCGACCAACTTACCGAAGCGAATTTCGCATTCATCCGCGTCGTCAGCCAGACGAGTATCGAAACCCAGGAGCGCACCGCTGTTCGGATTGAAGTACCACCGCGATTCAGCACCGGTGAGAACGGCCACAATGACATCGACCTGTTCCGATCCGCCGTCGAACGGCTCGGTGCCGAGGTAGTAGAACTCGGTGAACTTCTTACCGCCACTTGTCAGCAGCAGTTTCAAGTGGTGCATGGCGAACAGCAGACCGCCGCTTCTCGGGGGTTCGTCAATCGGATCGGCCCCGTCGAGTTCCTGCAGAAAGAACCGCGGACCGAGGTTCATTCCGATGCCCGCATCCGCGATTGCCATCTCGTAAGCGAGTTCGCGTCCGCGATCGGATGACTTGCCGCTGAGAATCCAGGGTCCGGTCAACGCCGAAAAATCGCCCAGTTCCTTCAATCCTTTCAGCGTTCGTTTCTGCTCCAACTGATTGAAGTAGTAGTTGGCAAACCCTTCCTTCTGGATATGCATGTGTTTGTACTTTTCGGGCACGGCCGGCTTTTTCACCATGGGGTGACCCGGAATCGGAACGGGCTTCTTACCGTCGGGCTTTTTGTCACCGGGCTTCTTGTCGCCCGGTTTCTTGCCCGGTGGCTGTGGCCTGCGGCCGCCTTTTTTCTTTGGCGTGATTTCCGATTTGCGGTGCAACGCTCGCAGACGGACGAGAACCTTCTGCGCTTCGCCTTCGTGTCGATAGACTAACGGGAGCTTCCAGCCCTTGGGGTAGATGCCGAGAATGTTCTTGAACTGATTGACGCTGCGAATGGGTCGGCCGGCGAAGGCGACGATTTCGTCGTCGATTCGTAATCCGCGCCGATAGGCTTCCGATTCTTCCAGGATGCTGCCAACGACAACCGAACCGTCGGCCTCGGTTGCAACCGTTGCCCCCAGTGTTGCGTGATCGACAACGCGACCGCTGCGGAGGTGTCCCATGAAGTATTTGATCTGGTTGATTGAAATGGCGTAGCCCGCACCGGAATTCACGCGGCCGCGTTTCTCGAAGGAACCGCGACCGTTGATGCCGACGAGTTCGCCATCGTCGTTGAACAACGGTCCGCCGGAGTTGCCGGGGTTGATCGACGTGTCGACTTGAATGCAGTCGGTGTATTCCAGAAAGGTGCCGGCCGGATACTGATACCGGTGCACGCCGCTGATGATTCCATATGTGACGGTCGGCTGAAAATCGGTTGCCAACAGGAAGGGGTTACCCATCGCATAGGACCAGTCGCCCACTTTGAGTTTGTCGCTGTCGCCCATTGGGGCAGAGGGAAAGTCATCGCGGCCGAGCAGCTTGATCAATGCGACATCGCCGGTGGGATCGATGCCGACGATAACTGCGTCGTACATTATCCCGTCGTTCAGGCCGCACTTCATAAAGGTGCCGGCTCCACGGGTGACGTGGAAGTTGGTGAGGGCGTAGCCGTCGGACGAAATAATAACTCCCGATCCGCCGCCCCCGCCTCCAGGTGGAAAGATGGCACAGACTGACGGGGCGACCTTTGCGACGACATCGATTCGCTTTTGCTGCGCTGCGAGGACGGCCGAATCGACCGCGTGTGCCGACTCGGCGGTCAACAGTGCGGCCAATGCTGCCAGCAGTCCGGCCGTTTGAATTCGGTAATTCATGGGGAATTCCTTGTCGTGCCTCGCAGATGCTCAGTTAAGGGGTGCCACTGGCGTCTCGCCAGTGCAGGGCAGTGGGCACTGGCGACACGCCAGCGACACCCAACCCCCAGTCATTTCGTGACGCGGTAGTCACTCTGCCACAAAACTCCGTTCCAAAAACTTCTTTCAGTTAACCAACAGTCGCAGCAACACTCACTTCGTCACACGGGCGTCGGCGAGGTCGAGCCAGTCGGAGATATCGAGATCGCCGCCGAAATCGACCAGAATCTTTAGGTCGCGAACCTGTGAGACGTCGAGATCAATTGTGCGGGGATCGTCGGTTCCCCGAACGTCGCCCTCGAACAGGACTTTCTTACTGTCACGGTCGGAAATCACCAGATGAACGTCTCCCAACCCCTTCTGGGCGCGGTGGTGATCGATGCCGACGACTGCCTTGAAGCGGCGGTAGTCGGTGTTGGTGCGGTAAACGAGGCTGGTTTTTGAATGAATGCAGAGTCCTCGTGCGTAGGTTTTTGCACCGAGCCGTATCGGCCCACCGGCCAGATTCTTGTCGCGTTGGTATTTGAAATTCGTGTCGAAGAAGGGCGTGTATTTGACCTCGCGTGGTTCCATTTGCGAGAGATAGCGGACCTTGCCCAAGCTGAAATCGATTTCGCGAATTGCCTCGGCGGGAATCTCCACTTCGCCATCGGCGGACAGCGTTGCTTTCATTGCATCGCCGGTCCATTGCAATTTCGCGGCAAGCAGCCGCCCCGAATTGTGCAGCAGCACTTCGCAGACAGGTTTAGGGGGCGCAGTCTTGCGGTCGGCGTAGATGACGCCGAAAACCTTAGCACGCGGGACAGGGATTTCATCTTCACCCAGCAGGAACTTGACTTCCTTATCGCCGACCGATAGCACGCTACCTTCCAGAAAGTCGAGGACGGTTTTTTTCTTGATAACCAGCAGGTCTCGTTTTCGCGTTCTATCGAGCAATTTCGTCCACGCAGCGTCAACCGATCGTTCGGAGTCGAAGCGGATTCCGAGGACGGCCGTACGCGGTACGCTGAAACTTCCCAACTGCCCCCCGGTGAAATCGCCCCGCCGACCGGACACGTTTGTTGTCGCCGAGCGAAAGCGGCTGCCGTCGCGAAAAAGGACGTGTGACAATCCGCGATCGACTCGCTTGGGCGGGGCATCGGCTGTGAATCGCACACCGAGCAGGCCAGCCAGCGGAAGTTTGACTTCCTTGTCACCCTTCTTCAAAGTCAGTGATGCATCATCGAGGGCAACCAACTCCCCGCGATGTTCGTCACCGGCCAACGTCGAAAGCTCCAACTGCGGTGGTGCTGCGACGGCGACGGCGAATAAGGCCAACTGTAAAACTGCCATGCCAATACTCGTTTTTAATGCGTTGTAAAATCGGCCGCGCGCGGCGGGAAGATTGACCGGCGACCGGCCAACCTTCCTCGTGTGCGCGACAGAATTCTCTTTTATTCCCATGCTTCCGACCGGTTAACGCCGAGAGCGTGTTTTCAGCCGATACTTGGCGATCTTCTTGAAGTACTGTTCCGTCGCCTGTTTGTAGTGCGGCGGCAACTTGCGGTTCAGTTCGTTCTTGGCGCGGGCTTCTTCCTTGGCAGGAAGATCACCCCAACCACCCTGCTTGCGGAGGTTCTTCTTATCAATGTTGCCGGGACCGGTCGTTCCTTTGATGGAGCTGTCATTTGCTGCGCTGGAGGGTTGGTTTGTTTTGCCCTGGCCATTTCCACTACCGCCTCCTCCACCGCCTTGTTGTTGCTCCAATTTTTCGATGATCTTGTCGAGGGCTTCGACGATTTCGTCTTCTTCTTTTTGTACCTTCGGTCCGCCGCGGGCCAGATCGAGACGCCGTTCGACGTCGCGCATCAGTCGGGCAACTTCATCGAGGGAATCTTCTCGAAGGTTCTGCAGTTCATACTGCATTAACGTTGCCACCGAATTGTAACTGACCGGCACGTCTTCCGTGCTGGTGAGCAACTGCTTGATCGTCGCTAGTCCTTCGGTTTTCTTCAACAATTGGTGCTGACAAACGGCTTTGAAGAACAGGCAGCCGGCCGGATCGACGACTGTCTTGGTGTCGATTTCGGCGAAGACTTCCAACGCTTCGTCGTACATTTTGCGTTGCGTGAGATAGCGGGCGAAGAACAGCCGTAAGTTGGAGCGGTAGAACTCCGCACTCTTCTTGTCTTCCAGCACCTTTGCTTTCGGCGGATTCAGCGGGGCATCGACAAACCGGCAGGCGGCGACGAAGTCGCGCGTGTCGGCATCGACGAGCGCGAATGTCTGCACCACTTTCTCGAGCAAAACACGTGCGGGGACTTTGCCTTCCGGAAGCACCCAGAGTTTGTCAACCTGCTCGCGCAACTGCTCGTCTTTGGCGTTCTTGCCGTCGACCCATTGCCGCATTTTCGATTTAACATCCGCTGCCGCCGGGGCGGCGAAGATGACATCGTCGGCGGCCGAAATCGGCGCGACGATCGTAAGAACCGACAGAGCCAGCAAACCTGCTGCCACGCGGAATTGGTTCATCGTACACATGTCTGAATCCTCCATCTGAGTTTGGCCGACAGTTGTTCGCCCGGTGTATCTTACTACAAAGGGGCGATCATTTGTTTTTGCCGGTTGCCAGATCGTGGGTTGCTTCCTGAATTTTTTGTTGCCGTTTCGAGAGTCCCTTCAGCTGTTGGACGACTTCGGCTTCAGTTGCCTGATCGCCGTCGATCAGCCGTCCGAGCCGCCGCGTGCGGCGATTGATTCGCAATTGTAAAGACCGCAACATTTTGAGTTCTGCCAGCTTGTCAACAAGCGGCGGATCCTGTGGTTGTCCCGGCGGTGGTGGCTCGCCTGGCGGTGGTTTGTCTTCGCTCTTTTCCATTTCCTTCTGCAGTGCTTCGATCAATTCTTCGAGCGCTTCGATGATATCCTTCTCGATGCCCTGGGTCAGTTTGCCGACCTGGAATTCACGCAGCCGGCGGGAGACGATCAACATGTCATCGCGGAGTTGATCGACTGCCTCGGGGAAGGCGACTGAAGAGCCTTCTTCCTTGAGCAGCGTGAGTGCTTTGGCGGCTTCGAGGGCGATGTCGTCTTCCTGCACTGCCATTTCGCGAGAGCGACCTTCGTGCCGGGGCTGCCAATCCTTCTGGGGAGTTCTGCCCAGACCCTTGGTTCCGGCCAGTACGATTTTCTGCATGATCAGCATCTTCTGGAAGCGGGCTTCCAATGCGGCCAACAGCAATTCGCGTTCTTCTTCTCGCAACTGGCGGAGAATCTCTTCCAGCTTCGCCTTGGCTTTTTCGAGTTCGGCAATCGCCTCGTCTTCTTCTGCAGAGGCGTTATCGAGATTCTTCTTTTTCAGTTCCTCAATGGCCCGTTCCATCTTCTCGATGGCTTTTTCGATTTCATCGCGACCGGCCGTCTTCTGCTGGTCGTCGCTATTCGATTCACCGGGCTTCCCTTCTCCCGGCTTCCCTTCTCCCGGTTTACCTTCACCGGGTTTGCCTTCACCCGGTTTGCCTTCCCCAGGCTTACCTTCACCAGGCTTTTCCTCACCGGGCTTTTCTTCCCCAGGTTTGGCCTCGCCGGGTTTTTCCTCTCCTGGCTTGCCTTCGCCGGGTTTCCCCTCACCCGGTTTACCTTCACCTGGTTTTCCTTCGCCCGGTTCGCCGTTGCGGGCGGCGTCTTGGCCGTCGATTTTGTTGGCGAGTCGCCTGGCCTCTTCGGCGACCTTTTGTTGCTTCCGCGCAAGATCGTCTGCGTCTTCGCGACGTTCGTTTGCAGCGCGGATGTCTTTTTCTTTGCCGATGACCTTGCTGAGATCCTTGATGAGGTCCTTAATGCGCGCCTGCTCTTTGAGGTTTTTCTCGCGGGCATTTTCGCTTTGCAGCAATTTGAGCAGCGACTGCAAGTGGCCGACGACTTCCTGCTGGCGGCCGATGGCTTCGCCGTACTGTGCCGACTGTTCATCGAGCAGTTTGGAGATTTGCTCCATCTGCTGCGTGATGCGAGTGCTCTTGCTTTTGGCGATAGCGCGAATGAGCAGGGCGGCCCGTTCGGGATCGGTTTTGCGCATGTACTCGGCCATTTGCAGCAGCGTTTTTTCAAAACGCTGATACCGGGCCGCCAGCGCGCCTTGCTTGTTATCCAACTTCAGCGTGTCTTCGATCGCCGGCTTTTTGCCTGTCGTTTTCTCGGTCGCGGCCTTTTCGGTTGCAGTCTTATCCGCAGCCGCTGGCTTGGCGGCGTTGTCGGCCTGCGCCCACAGCGACAGCGTGGTGAGGCAAATGAAGGCTGTCGCCAGCAGGGACGATGTGAGTTGGCGAAGATGCATGGGAATACCTCCTCAGGTATTTCGGGTCCTTCGGCATTTCGGGGGAACCGTGCCGTGCGGCTATGGTGATCAGTCGAGCCCAAGCCTTTTCAGGTTTTTCAGTTTCTCGATTGCTTCCTTCTTCTGCTTTTCCAACGTCGCTTTCTCAAGATCGGTCTGTTGCTGAATGATTGTTTCGAGGTCTTTCAGCGCTTCGTGAAATTCGACGAGATCTTCCATCTCGTCCAGCACTTTCTGCATGTGCAACAGCAGGGCGTCGAGGGTTTCTATGCTATCGCCGATTTGCCGACGGGAGTCAGCCCCTTTTTCGTGCGCCTGCTTGAACAGGTTAACAGTTGTCAGCACGGCCGGGAAGTCGATTTTTGTGATCTCGTCGAGCGGAGCGACGATCAGAGCTTCGATTCGGCGCACCTGTTCATCGGTGTGAACACCGTTGTTGGACAGCTCTTCGAGCAGTTCTCGAAACGACTGTGTAACGTCGCGGGTTTCGCTGTGGTTTTTGCTTACCTGATGAAAACTGCGTCCGGCCGAGTTGCCGACCGCGTCGTCGATTTCCTTCAGCTTGTCCTGCTGATTGCCGGCGGCACGCAGTTTGTCGGCCTCTGCGAGACGCTCGCGATGTAGAGTCAAATCCTGCCTGGTTTCCTGCACCTCTTCAATTATCTGTTCGAAGCGTCGGCGGATGCCAAGTTCGCGACCGTACAGAATCGACAGTAACTCCTCGTTGCTGACGACGCGAAAGCGATACTTTTCGCCTTGTGTGGAGTGCGGGCCATTCACGTCGTCGCCATCCTCGGCGTAGACGGTTAATGTCAATTCCTGCCCAATTTGCAAATCGAGCGGCAGGACTTCAAACCGGGCTGCGGGGTACCTGTCGTCGGGGGAGCGTTCGAGTGTGAATTCCAACGGGTTGTCTTCCGGACGAATACGGAACTGGCGGACGCGCCACTTCTGTTCCTCGGCTTCCGGCGGATCGTCTTCCGGGTTGTCTCCTTCGATGTCCCCGCCCTCTGCCGGGCGATTGGCATCGACCATGAACTCGAATCGCGCTTTGATGATGCCGTAATCGTCGCGAATAATTCCGGTGACGGGAATTGATGCCCGGCGAGTGATTGCCGAACTGATGCCGCGCAGACGCGCTTCGACGATTGGCGGTTGATCGACCGTGCCGTTAATGGTCAGGCGTGTGGGACTGGTGCCAATAATGTCGTCGGAATCTTCCAGGTAAACGCGGAGTTCGCGATCGGGCGGCAAGGGCAGGGGAGCGTTCAGATCTTCAATTTGACCTGCGAGCCGCGCGACTGCACCACTGCTGATATGGAACGGCACATCGAATCGGGTGCCGTCGGACATTTCATCTAAAACGTTTTCCATCGCCAGCAGCATCACTTCAACTCCCTTGCGGGCCGCAACGGTACGGTCGATAGTGCTGACATCGTTCTTGTCAGTCGAAGCCAACGACTCCAATAGCCGCCCGACAGCCGGAAACTGCTGCGTGTTAACTCCAGCGAGCGGAGTGAGAATTGCACTTTGCATCCGCTCTATCAACAGACGCGGATAGACCGGATTTCTATCCATTTCTTTGAGCAGTTTTCGATACGACTCCTCAATGCCGCGTGATTCTTTGGCCAGTTTACCCAACCGTTCCATACCGTCGGCAGCGGTCGCTGGTACCAATCGGTGCACCTTTCCGTCGGCATCGCGGGTTTCGCGAATTTCTTTGACGGTCTCCACGAGACGGCCAAATCGCTCCGCCAGTTCCACCTCTGCTGGAATGAAGCGGAACCGCCAAGCCGTTTCCACAGGCAGGTCAACCGATCGCCGACTGCCGTCCATCAAGGAGACAATCAACCGGGCAGACCCTGCGCGATCTTCCCGAAAAGGTTTGAATTGCACTTCGATGTCTTTGACGTCCTGCTCTTTAATGTCGGCCTGCAGTCGAACGCCGACGAGCGGCTTGTTGGCGAAGGCGTGCAGCAGGAAGTCGGTTTCCATCGGCAGGGCCGTCTGGGCACCTTGAACCTTCTGCCGGTCGCGAACCGGCCGTCCTTCGTCGTCGTAGTTGGCGCGTCCGGTGTAATTGGGGTAGTTGGATTCCAGCACGATGCGGTCGATGCGGGGCGACTCGACGACGATGACCCGGTAGGGCTGGCGATTGGCGAAGTCGCCCCCTTTAATGTAGAGCGCGTCGATCGTGTCGCTCAGGCCGCCGATGGAATGCAGAAATTTTCGGTCGCCCTTTTCCTTCTGCTTGAGCGTGATACTCATGTCGCCTCGACCATCGGCGAGCCGATAGTTGAGATCGATTGTCTCGGGGACTTTCCAGTCGTTGGCATGCAATTCGGCCGCGTATTCATCGAGCGCTTTCGCAGCCTGTTTGATCGCTGTGGCAGCTTGTTCGACGTCGGCAGTCTTGCCTGCTTCGTTCGCCTTCTCAATAGCCTTCAGAGCACCGCGCAGTGCTGTCAGTTGCGTATGCTTCAGGTGGGATTCCGGCGCAAACGCGTCGGCGTCTGAAATCAATTTCGATTGTGCGGCTTCGATTTCTGCGAGCGTCGTCTCGCGTCGGGCATCGTCCTTCTCAGACGGAAGCTTCTTCAATTGTTCAAGAACATCTCGTTGCCGCGTGGCGAGTTTTTCGACCGGTTCGGCTCGGCGGGGGATTTCGATCACCAGCGCCAGTTCTTCATCGCGGGGATGCCGGTATTCGCCCGGGAGTCCGCCGGTTGGGTTGCCGTCCTCGTCGAGGAAGTCTTTTTCGCGGTCGTTCGGCTGGGCGATGACCTTGATGATGATGGTCGTCTGCCGATCCCAGTAGACGTCTTCGTAGCCAATGTAGGCGTCGGCCCAGAGTTTCATGGCGTCGAAGTTGACCACCGCCATCCCGCCAATGGTGACGGCCAACGCCGATGCCAGCATCAAAGCCCGCTTGCGAGGACGATTGTCGAACACTTCGCCAATGTGCAGTTGATCGACGGTTTGACTGACATCGTCGATGGTCTTCTTGAGCATGTGGGCGGTCAGTTCGGTGTCGTGTCCGCTGCGGCTGGCGGCGACTTCAACGGCTGTGATCAGTCGGTCATCCAGTTCCGGGAAACGGCGTTCCAGTACGAGAGCCAACGCCTTGGCACGCATCAGTCGCAGCAGCGGAATAATCAGCCAGCCTGCAATAAACATTGAGCCAACAATCGACAGCCAGCCAAACGCCATGCGGAGACCGACCGGCAATTCGAGGTTGGTCATGAAGAAGTAGACGTAGTTCATGCCGAAACTGAGCCAGAACAAAACGCCCAGCAACGCCAGAACGCGCGCGACGGCATCGACCAGGACATACTGGCGGATTCGCCCGCGCAGCCGCCGCAGCATCGAGCGGATTTCCGGCCGAACTTCTGTGTCGATGTTAACAGACATGGCGTGACGCCTTGATTGCGATTAGTGAAACGAGAGTTTCGGTTGTCGCTGATTGTGGTTTCGTTAGGCCAGTTTCAATAGTTTCCTGGTGAGCCACTCGACCGATAACAGGCCGACGAGCAGATACAGCACCCAGTTTTTGTCCCAGAGTGGATCGGGTCGGTCTTCGATCACAAACAGTTTGCTGCGATCTGGCAGTAACGCGGGCAATTCGGCGACGGCGGTTTCCAGAGTGAGATACTTGCCGCCGGTATCGCGTGCCAATGTCTCCAGCAGGTCGGCATGTTGCTGCGGGTTTTGTGATTCAAGATCGGGAACGGTGACGTTGACGGTTTTGGATTCAATCTGCTTGGAGTCGGGAACCGGAATTCCCAACGTGTACTTGCCTTCGAGGCTGGCGCGAAAATCACCGATGTATTGTCCCTCGCGTTTGTCGGTGCCATCGGCGACGAGTTTCACCGGCGGAATAAAGCGACGGCCGTTGGGGGCCACCACTTCCAAATCGACAGAGGGCTGTACCAACGGTTGGAATTGTTGGTTGAGCAGCCGCACGCGAATTTTGACGGTGTCGCCGATGCCGTACTCCACCCGCTCGGGCATCAATAGTGCCCGCGAGTTGCCCCGCTTGAGCCGCCCCATACCTGCTTCGCGGACAAGCTTCGTCCAGAAGCGGTCGTAGTATTTGTCGGACAACGAACGCAGTCGCCAGACCTCGGGACTGCCGACGTAGAAGGAACGGCCCGCTCCGTAAAACTGCGATGCCAGCAGGATTGGCGCACCGTTTTCATTGATGGCGCGGGGGTCGCTGAAGTGGGCGTAAATTGTCGTACCCGCCTTCGGACCATCGGTGGGATAACAACGATAGACGCCTTCAAATTCCTTCCACACCTCATCGGCAGTGACCGGGTTTTCGGTCAGCCTGAGGAAATCGATGTTGTTTCCCTCGCGAGTGAAATCGATCTTCCAGGGCTGATCGGAATCCCGATCGTCGGCAAAGTCGAGCAGGTACGATGTCAGAAATACTGGATACATGTCGCGGACCGACTGCAAGCTGTCGTCGGCACCCGCCAACTCCGGCGTGTAAACGTCGCCGGCAACCAGGACGAGTCCGCCGGCCAGTTCATCGACCCAGTCGTGCAGTTGCGTGAGTTGCTCAGCTGGAATCAACGACCAATCGGGATCGAAGGCCATCACAACGTCGTAGCGTTTGGGCTTCTTCGATTCGCTGGGAATCTCGGCTGCCAGGGGACGCGTAGGAAAATTCAGCGGGAATTCGATCAGCAAATCGTCGGAATCCTGGCTGACCTGACCGATCCGATCGGCATCGACCGACTGCAACCAGACATCGACATCGATGGCCGGATGCCGATCGAGCATGTTGCGGACGAAACGGTAATCGCGCATCGGCCCGCCGGCGACGATTAGCACCGACGTATTGCGTTCAATAATGTTGACTTCGTGCGTCGCGCGGTTGTCCTGTTCGCGCAGCTCACGAATCTTCTTCTGGGGACTGGCGCGCACGATAAATTCGACACTGCCGGAGACTGTGGGGTTCTGTTGAAACTTCAACTCGACCGGCACGCCGTTTTCTAGAATGGTGACTTCACGCTGTTCGATCAGGGTTGGCTCCGCATCTTTGTCTGCGACAGGGCGGGCCAGCAGATCGACGTCCAGTTGCAGAGATTCGCCCTCTTTCATCCCCTCTGCCTGCACGAAGGCGGACAGCTCGTAGGCGTCGCCCAAATGCACATCGGTCGGCCCCTGAATGTTGGCGACACGCAGGTTGACCTGTTGTTTACTGCTGCCAACCCCAACGCTGATCAACCGGATTCGCGGACGGGCGGTCTGGGCAACGGAGTTGGCCGCTTTGACATCGACACCGGCGTTGGAGCCGCCGTCGCCAATCACGACAAGTCCAGACAAGGTTTCGCCGCTGACCTTGCCGGTGAGTTCAAGGACCGCCTGCCCCATGCGCGTCTCGGTTCCACCGGATGTGAGAAGGTCCTTCCAGTTGACTGGACCGCCAGTGTCGGTCGGCTTGGGTGAATCGGCACCGGTATCGTCCGGGGCGGTAGCCCTTGCGTCTTTGGAAGGGAAAATATGCAGTGGACCTTCAAGCTTTGATCCGAACTTGTAAACGGTGACTTCGTGTTTCTTTCGCAACTCGTCGATGAGTGGCGTGTTCGACAACAAATCGATGACGGCCGCTGTGCGGCTGCGTTTGGTTGCTGCAGTTTCCGCCGACGGTTCCTTCTCCTCAAAACTCATCGATGAAGAGTCGTCGATCAGTACGGCGACTCGTGAGGGCCGAACGGAATTCGTCTGCGAGCGAAGATGCGGGTTGAACAGAATGACGAACAATCCCGCGACGACCGAAAGCCTGAGCACAGTCAGCCAGAACTTCCAGAAGCCGTGCAGCAGGAATGTGTCTTTAATGTAAATGACCAACACCATCACAATGGCGACGGCCATCAGGCCGATATACAACCCCCACTTCCACCCGGACTCGGGCAGATCCCAAGCGAGCCGTGTGGTGCGCTCGCCGACCGCTTCGGTCTGAGCGAGGAGTGAAATATTCATCAACGTCGGAAAACTCATGCGGTGGCACCCACCGTTTTGGGATGATAACTAAAGAGGTATGCGAGAAACTGCTCCAGCAGGAGCGCAATCAGCAGAATGAACAGCAACGCCTGACGCACTTCCTGTCCCGCTTCTTCGCCTTCAATCCATTCTCTGTTTCCGGCATCCTGAATCGTCACATTGACATCCGGGCCGAGCCGTTTACCGATTTCGCTACTGGCGGCGAGAGCAAGACTGCTTTCGTCGGGCGTCACATTGTAGGCGAGGTACACGTTTTCTTCGCCTGTGACCTGATGGATGCGTTTGATCTTATAGATGCCGGGCAATCCGGTATCGCGAAAGGTTGCCGTCAACTGGGCTTCATCGTCTTCGGTGTTGGCCTTGCCTTGCTGACGGGCGGCAGTCAACCGCATCTCCGTGCCGCCCGCAGGTGTGATATCCAACTCACGCAAGTAGTCGGCTTCGCTGTACGACAGTTGAATCACCTCACCCACGTTTCGCTGCCTGAGATCGAAATCGCGGCGGGAAATGTACTTCACCAGATCGAGGACAATCGGCGGGTAGCTGCCGTTCTTCGCCCAGTTGTTCCAGATGGGACCGGCCGTCGTCAGAAACGTAATCACGCGGCCGGCACCGAAGCGATGCTCAAACATCAGCGGGTCGCCGTTTCGCAGCGAGACCGACGTGGTGACGCCGTCCTTCCGCTTGTTGTCGCTGCGTTCCCAGTCTTCGTGAACCGGCAGGTATTCGTAGACGCTGACCGCGCCCAAATACGAATTGACCTGCCCGCTAATCAGCTTGTCGAAAATGGGGTGGTACGGCGGCTTCAATGCCAGGTCGGGACCGGGCAACGTGAAGTCGTCGCGTACCAGTTCGCTACGGCCGGCACCCAACGGCACGGGAAAGAATCGATTGCCCTCTTCGTCTTCGGGGTACAACGTGTCGTTGTAATACGCGGGGTTAACGGTATCGCCGACAAACCATGCCAGGCCGCCTCCACCGAGCAGGTATTCCCGCAACGGCTGAACGGCGTCGGCCGGTAGCTGAGGTACGTTCAACAGAAAAATGCACTTGAATTCATCGAGCGGCCGCCGCCCAAGGTAATCGATGTTCTCTACAAGTGGACTCATTCCCGATTCCTGGTAGGCGGCCATCGTCATCGAGACGAAAAAAGAATCGTCGCCTGCGGGGTCGCCGTCGATAACCAGCACGCGCGAGGCCGGCTTGACATCGACAGCGAGAAATCGCGAGTTGTCGGCGTCGAGCGCGTCGGGGTCGAGTTTGAGTTCAATGCTGTGCGCGCCGGGCGTCTCGAAGCCTTCGACAATCTCAGTCTTCTCCACTTCGACGCCCGGTTTGATTTCCTTAAACACGACATTCAACGGGAGTTTTTTTCCGTCGGCAAAGATGGCCACTCGCACGTCTTCGGCCGGCGCCTGCTCGTCGAAGTTCTTGACGCGAACCGTCAACTCCAACGGCACGCCAGCGGCCGCCATGTGGATATCGCCACTGATCGACGTGATGCCAATATTCTGGTGCCGTTCGTGGACCGTTTTGACGAGATTGACCGCAATGCCTGCCTTGTCGAGATCCTTAACCCCTTTGGCAATCGCCGGCTGATCGAGCCAGTTGGACGAGCGGAAATCGGAAATAACATGCAGATGTTTGTTGCCCGACTTCTCTTCCTCAAACAGCGTGCGTGCTCCTTCGAGGCCATCGTTGAGGTCGAACGCCTGCCGCGTGCATTTGAGGTTTTCAAGCTTGGTTTCGACTTCGTGGACGAAATCGAGATTGACCTTGCGCTGATTCAAGCCGGCGACCGGATGTTCCGGATCCGAGAGTAAGATCAACGTGAATTCCTGCGTGTTCGGTCGCGTCGCACCTTCCTGCACCAACTGCCTGACCACATCCAGCCCTTCGTCGAAGGCGGTCGTTTCACCCCACTGGTCGCGCATCGAACCACTGTCGTCCAGAAGCACAATATGATGCGACCGCGCGCCGCCCAGCAGCGCCATCTGGCTGGGATCGAGAATCAACCGCGCAATGAGTGCAGCCAACGCGAGGACGATCAAGATTCGTAGCAACAGCAGGATCAACTGCTCGATGAGCAGCCGCCGCCGATTCCGCTGTTGGCTCGCCAGTAGAAATTCCATCGCAGCAAACCGCACGCGACGAAACCGCATGCGATTGATGAAATGAATGATGATCGGCGAAGCGACCAAAATACCGCCAGCGACGGCAAGTCCGGGGCTGACGAAGAAGTTGCTAAGGAAAGGAAACATAGCTTCCAGAAGTCAGAAGTCAGAGGTCAGAAGTCAAAACAATCTCACTCTCGTTCCCAAGCTCTGCGTCCAACGGCGATCCTAAAACTGTTCGAAGCTAAGCTTGAATACGAATCCAATATAAATTCAATTCCGTACCGATTGCCGCATGCCGATGCGGTGGTTCATGTAGTGTGCCAACGCGGCGTCGAGGTGTTCGCTGGTGCGAACGGTCTGATAATCGACGACGTTCTTGGCGCAATGCCGTCTGACATCGTCGAGGAATTGACCGACCGCCTTCATGTATCCTTCGCGAAGTGAACGTGGGTCACAAACCAGGTCGCCCGCTTCTTCCATGCCCTCGAACTTCGTTGTACCCGCATAGCTGAAGTCGAGTTCTTCGTCGTCCAGAACGTGCAGAATGAGCACGTCGTGTCCGCGATGCCGGAGGAGTTTCAGGCCGCGAAACAGGCTGTCACGGTCGGCGAACAAATCGGAAATAAGTACGACCATTCCTTTGCGTGACTTGTTCTCGGCCGTGCGGCGGAGAATGTCGTACATGTCGGTCTTTTTCTTCGGGTCTTCTGCTGCGAGTGCAGAGAGCAGCGCGTGCAGGTGGAGCTGCTTGCTGCTGGTTTGAACCCGCTTGCGAATGGCGTCGTCGAAGACCACCATGCCGACCGAATCCTGCTGTCTGAGCAACAGATACGACAACGCCGCCGCGATCGTGCAGGCGTATTCGTATTTGGTTATTGCCCCGCTACCGAACAGCATCGACTCGCTGGCATCGACCAGAATTGTCGTCCGCAGGTTGGTGTCTTCTTCGTACTGCTTGATGTAGTACTTGTCGGTCTTCGACCAGACCTTCCAGTCGATGCGGCGGACGTCGTCTCCAGGCGTATATTCCCGGTGCTGCACGAACTCCACCGACTGCCCGAAATATGGGCTGCGATGCAATCCAGACAGAAACCCCTCGACGATGTGCCGGGCCTTAATCTCCAGACGCGAAATGCGGGAGATTTCCTCAGGCCGCAAAAATCTTCTGTAGTCTTGGGTCACTCGTCAGTTCGCCTTCTTTGGAGGGAGTTTCTTCCACCAGACGCTGAATCACGCGGTCGGGCGTTACGCCTTCGCTCTCGGCCGAGAAGTTGGTGACAATACGATGCCGCAGCACGGGTTGCGCCAGCGCGTCGATGTCGTCGGTCGAGACGTGACTGCGACCGTTAAGCAACGCCCGCGACTTGCCGCCCAACAACAGGTTCTGCACGGCCCGCGGACCGGCACCCCAACTCAACCATTCGTTGACGAAGTCCGGCGCTCCCGGTTCGCTGACGCGGGTCTGCCGAACCAACGCAAGCGCGTATTCGACAATGTGATCGGTCACCGGCACCTGTCGCACGATCTTCTGCAGTTCGACAATTTCCTCGCCGGTCAACACGGCTTTGATCTGATCGCTTTCCAGCATCGTTGTCTGTTTGGCGATCTGCTTTTCTTCCGCGAAGCTCGGGTAATTCACAAACACCTTGAACATGAACCGATCCTGCTGCGCTTCGGGCAGCGGATAGGTTCCTTCCTGCTCGATTGGGTTTTGCGTCGCGAGCACGAAAAACGGATCGGAAAGCACGTGCCGGTCCTGGCCGACCGTCACCTGCCGCTCCTGCATCGCCTCGAGCATGGCTGCCTGCGTCTTGGGAGGCGTCCGGTTGATTTCGTCTGCGAGAATGACGTTGTGAAACAGCGGCCCCTTAATGAAGCGGAATTCCCGTTGGCCGGTGTCGCGATTTTCCTGCAACACGTCGGTACCGGTGATGTCGGCGGGCATCAGGTCGGGGGTGAACTGAATGCGGGCGAAGTCCATCGACAGACACCGCGCCAGCGTGCTGATCATCAGCGTTTTCGCCAACCCCGGCACGCCTTCAAGCAGGCAGTGTCCGCGGCTGAACAGGGCAATGAGCAACTGCTCGATCACCTCGTCCTGGCCAACGATGACCTGAGACATCTGCTCGCGAACAGCGCCGTACGCGTGGCTCAACCGTTGGATGGATTCCTGGGTTGTCCCATCGCCGTTTGAATCTGCCATCTGTTTCGATCTCTCTTTCTGACGTGACTGATATGGGCCGCCGCAAAGGAAGGCCCCTACAGGATTGATTCCGAAGTGGCCCTTCCATCGTACCTGAGCAGAAACCCGCTGGCGACTGTGAACGCTGAAAACTTGTCCCAAGTTACCCATCTGCGCACCTCCACCGCGCAGGCGGAGCCGCTCCGCCAAAGGGGTAGACGCGATTGACGACAGAATCTCACCAAAAATGAATGAGCTGAAACGAGATTCTTGCAGATTCTCGCGAGTTGTGCTTGCCACCGGACGGATGGCTGTTTGAAGTGGATGCCGTTGATACGTGTCTGTTGTGATGGGGGGTGATACAATGTTGACTCCGCTGCCGTAGATGATCGCGTTTGCTCCCTGTCGGTGGGCTGCTTCCCATTCGGACCGGGCTGTGCGATGGCAATTTCAAGGTACGTCTATCCGCTGATTCTGTGAGAAAGAACGATGATGAGTCGTCAATTATTTCGTCCGCTGATTCTTTCGATTTCGATTGTCTGCTGCATGTTCGGTCGGGCAGGCGCTGAGGACGAGCAGCGACCCAACGTAATCTTCTTCCTCTCGGACGATCACCGCGCCGATTTGCTCGGCTGCGCAGGGCATCCGATTCTGAAAACGCCCGTCATCGACCGATTGGCAGCCGGCGGCGTGCGGTTTGAAAATGCGTTTGTGACCACGTCGATTTGTGCCGCCAGCCGCGCAACGTTTCTCACCGGACAATGGGAACGTTCGCACAAATACACATTCGGCACACCACCGCTGGCCGGCGAATTGATCGACAACAGCTATCCCGCCTTGCTGCGCAAAGCGGGTTATCGCACCGGGTTTGTCGGGAAGTTCGGTGTGAGTGTGATGCGCGGTGCGACGGCGAAGATGTTTGATTCATTCGCACCACTCAATCGCAATCCGTATTTCAAAAAGCAGCCCAATGGAACGGAGCGGCATCTGACCGAAATTGCCGGTGACCGGGCGATTGAGTTTCTGGAAGGCTGTTCAAAGGATGCACCATTTTGTCTGTCGGTCAGCTTCAATGCGGCTCATGCCGAAGATAGCGATAAGAAAGACCATTTCCCCTGGCCGAAAGCCGAAGACGGTTTATATGACGACATCACAATTCCGCCGCCGTTGGTTTCAATGGATCACTGGAAGACGTTGCCGGAGTTTCTTCGCGACTCGATGGTCCGTGACCGCTGGTTCTGGCGGTGGGACACGCCGGGGAAGTACCAGAAAAACGTGCGGGCCTATTACCGCATGATTACCGGGCTGGACCGTGTGATGGGCCGTGTGTTGGAAGAGGCCGAGAAACTTGGATTCGCGAAGGAGACGGTTGTCATCTTCATGGGTGATAACGGTTACTACAAGGGCTCGCGCGGGTTGGCGGGCAAGTGGAGCCACTTTGAAGAATCGCTGCGGGTTCCGTTGGTGATTTACGATCCACGATTGCCGAAAGAAAAACGCGGTCGGGTGATTGCCAAGATGGCATTAAACGTCGATGTGCCAGCAACCATTGCATCGCTGACAGTTGGCAAGCCGCCACAGAGTTTTCAGGGCCGCGACTTAACGCCGCTGGTGAAAGGCGAAACAGATCCGGATTGGCGAACGGACTTCTTTTGTGAGCATCTGTTCGACAATGCCCGCATTCCTAAATGGGAAGGCGTGCGAGACCAGCGATACGTCTATGCTCGCTACTTCGAGAATCTGCCCGAAGGGGAGTTCCTGCACGACTTGAAGGCGGACCCGAAGCAGTTGAAGAACTTCGCAACCGATCCAGCATACGCCAAAACGTTAACGCGAATGCGGCGACGATGCGACGCGCTGCGGGGGCAACTCGGCGGTGCCTACAGTCCAGAGAACTTCCCGACACTCCGCCGACTGCGGAACAAGAAGAAGTAGTCGTTGTTTGTGAGCTACAGTTCGAACAATAAAAGCCTGAAGCGCAAGCGAAGGGGCATTCCGGAATCATCCTTCGCTTGCGCTTCAGGCTTTTATTGCCGGGTTGATCATTCCCACGTGGGGTGCACTACTTCGATGCGGGGGCAGTCACTTGGGCCACTTGACTGGCGGTGGCGATTTCGCCCTGCAAACGCGCAACTTCCGTTGCGGCTGCCGCGACCTTCTGCGCGGCGGCCACGGCTGCAGTTTTGGCTGCCGCCGACTTGTCCTGGGCTGGCTTGAGGGTCGGGGTCAGCGCTGCGGTCCGTTTGTTGCCGGCATCGACGGCCGCTTTGGAGTCGGTCGCCTGCTTCTGCGCGGTTGCCAGTTGCGTCTTGGTCTTGTTGAGTTCGGCTGTCTTGTCGGTCACCGTCTTCTGAGCCGTCGTCAATTCCGCCTTCCGTTTGTCGAGAAGGGTTTTCAGTTGGTTAACGGCTGCCGCCAATTCCATGTCGCCAGTTGCTTTGGCGACTGCCTGTTGGCCTTTGGTGAGTGATTCCTGCAGTAGCGGGACAGCGGGAGAAACAGCGGCGACTACTTTGCCGGCTGCCGCAACTTCACCGGTGACTTTGGCGATTGCCGTTTCGTATTGTTTGGCCGCGGCGAGAGCGGCTGCGTTCTGCGTCTGTGCATTTGTCGTTGTCTTCTTGGCGGCGGTAAGATCGGCATTGATTTTTGCCACAGCGGCGCCTGCTTCATCAGCCGCAGCGACCAATTCATCGCCGGCCGATTGTTCGACATCGAGTACAGCGGTGGCTTTTTTCAGTTCGACCACCTTGCGAGCGAAGACGATTTCATCTTGCCAGCGGGCGACTTGCTTTTCAGAGGCAACGACCTGTTGCGTGGTCGCGGCGGCTGCGGCCTTTGCTGCCGCCATTTTGTCCTGTGCCGGCTTGAGGGTCGGGGTCAACGCGACCGTTCGTTTGTTGCCGGCATCGACGGCCGCTTTCGAAGCGGTCGCCTGTTTCTGCGCGGTTGCCAGTTGGGTCTTGGACTTGTTGAGTTCGGTCGTTTTGTCCGTCGCCAATTTCTGAGCCGCGGCCAATGTGGCTTTTCGTTTGTCGAGCAGGGTTTTTAGTTGGGCGACAACTGCTGCCAGCTCCTTATCGGTGGTTGCCTTGGCGGCCGTCTGCTGGCCTTTGGTGAGAGTTTCCTGCAGCAACGGAACAACCGGAGTGACGGCCGCGACCACTTTGGTCGCCGCTGCAACTTCTCCGGTGACCTTGGCGATGTTCGTTTGGTATTGTTTGGCTGCTGCGACTGATGAAGTCAGCAGTGCTTGAGCATCGGTGGTGGCCTTCTTTGCAGCGGCGAGGTCGGCGTTGATTTTCGTCACGACGGCTTCGGCCGTTTTGGCTGCTGCAACCAATTTGCTGTTTTCCGCGCGGTTGGCGGTGAGTTGGGCCGTTGCGTTCTTCAGTCGGAGATCCAACGGCAGCGGGTTCTGGGCCAATTCGCCGAGCCGTTTTCCATCGGCCGCGTTCCAGACGCGGATGGCTCCGGTCCAGTCGCCGGCGATGGCGCGGTTGGTTTCGTCACAGAAGGTGACTCGCAAGGCCAGGTCGCCGAACGCCTCGAAAGCACGCTGCTGGGCACCGGCCTGGTTCCAGAGTTTGGTGATGCGATCGCGACCACATGAAACGATGCGACCGTCGCGGGCGAATTCGACCGAGCCGACGCCTCCGCCATGCGCGCCCCAGCTTTTAATCTGTCCGCCGTTTTCCATTTCCCACAACCGAATCGAACCATCCTCGCTGCACGAGGCAACGACGTTGGAATCGATTCGCCATGAAATGCCGGTGACCATTTTGGAGTGTGCCTTCAGCGCGAGATACTCGCGGCCGGTCCAGCCTTCCCAGACGAATAGGCCGCCGTTGCGATCACCGGTTGCCAGCAGGACGCTGTCGGGACTGAATTCGAGACTGCAGATCCAATCGGTGTGCTTGCGTAATTCATGTAGCAGCCGACCGGTTTCGGTGGAGTAAATGCGGACGACTTTCGCCGGTCCGCCGAGGGCAATCAGAGTTTGGTCGGAACTGATGTCGGCAGCGAGAACGGTGTCGAGTTCGTCGCCGATTTCAATGATGCGTTCGCCCGTTTTGATGTTCCACACGACGGCCAATCCCTTTTCGCCACCGCGTCCGCCGCCGGCCAGTAGCAAACTGCCGTTGCGGCTGAACTTGAGAACTTGCGCCACGCCTTCGGGGAATGGCAAAGCGCCCAGCAGCTGGAATGTGCTGGTGTTGTAGAGCAGAACCTGCTTCTGTCCCGCGACGGCAGCCAACGGAGCCCACGGGCTGGTCGCCAGCGCGGTGACGGCAGTTGTCTTGGGGGAATAGACGGCCGGTTCCAAACTGAGACGGCCCGGCATGGGGACTGTGGCCGGCCGTTCGGATGGTGCGGTTTTCAGCGCGAGATTGAACTTTGGCTTGTCCGAGAGTTTCGCTTTGCTGCCGGAGTTTTCCAGCACTCCACCGTCGATCCATTTGCGAATCGTCTCGATCATCTTGTCATCAATTTTGGGCGAGTTGGGCGGCATGAACGGCTCTTCTTCATGCGCGATCAGCCCGTACAAATAGCTCAACCCAGATTCGCCAGCTTCGATGACTTCGCCAGAACCGCCACCCTGCATGAGACCGGTGTAGGTCGTCATGTCGAGGTCGCCCTTCTTCTTGTCGGCGTTGTGACAGGTGAAGCACTTCGCCCGCAAGATGGGTTTGACGTGTTCGTCGTAGGTGATTTTCGGTGGCTTCTTTTTCCCACCCTCCGGCGAATCTTGCGCATTGACTGGAAGGCAGCACGCCAAAAAGGCGAATGCAACAGTATAGGCGGGGACGAAACCAGTTTTCATCACTCGATCTCCGTGGTATTTGTCAACGGCCCAGAAGCCGGCGTTGGGCGGGTGTCATCGACTCAATGTCTATGGGCGATCAAGAGTTCGCTTGATCGCAAACGGATTCGGTTTGTCTAGTGGTTGAAGACGTATTCGCGCGAGTTCAGCAGTGCCCAGAAGACGTCTTCCAGCACTTGCTTGTCATTCTTTTGCTCTGCCAGCACGGCGGCCAAGCTTGCGAGTTCTTTTGCGGTTGGCTTGCGAGTGAGGCAGCGAATATACAACGCTTCGATGACCTGCGGGGCCGTTTTGCCTTCCGCCAACAACCGCTCGACCAGTTTGCCTGACGCAATCTTCGATTGGATCGTGTCGCCGTTGAGCAGGTGCAGCGCTTGCGAGAGATTCGGCTCCATTTTAACTTCGCAGGCACAAACCGACTCTCGCTTCGCGCGACCGAAGGCTGTGAGGAAGTAGGTGCTGGTGTTGCCGTTGGCAATTTGCACAGCCCGTGCTCCCATCGGCAGACCGGAGAACTTGTTCTTAGTGTCGGTGACCTGGCTGATCGTGTCGAGCAGAACCTCTGCCCGCAGACGCCGAAGCGAACCGTGCGAGAAGTTGACGGTGTCCGAGGCGTTGGTCTCGTTGGTTTGCGTGCTGAGTTGATACGTTCGCGACGTGCAGATGTCCCGCACCAGTTTCTTGAAGTCGTATTTGTATTCAGTGAAGTGTCCGGCCAATGCGTCCATCAGTTCCGGATTGACGGCAGGGTTGCTGACGCGGACGTCGTCGACTTCGTTAACAATTCCCTGGCCCAGGAAGTGGGCCCAAACGATGTTTGCCAGATTCCGGGCGAAGTAAGGATTGTCGGACGAGGCGAGCCACTTTGCCATCACAACGCGGCGGTCCTTCCCTTTGACATCGGGGGTTTCGCCGCCGAGGAACTTGGGTTGCATGACACGGTTGCCGACAGGGTGCCGCACTTCGCCGCCACCGCTATTGAAAATGATCATTTCGCGGGGATCTTCGCCGCGTTTACGGCCAATTTGCGAGAAGAATGCGGCGAAACTGTAGTAGTCGTCCATCGTCCAGCGGTCGAACGGATGGTTGTGACACTGGGTGCATTGAATTCGCATACCCAAAAAGACCTGGGCGACGTTTTCTGCGACCTTCTGTGTGTTGGTTTCGTTCTGGTAGTAATTGGTGGCCGCGTTGGCAAATGTGCCGCCGTTGGAGCCGAGTAACTCCTGCACCATCTGGTCCATCGGCACATTGCTGGCGATCCTCGCTTGCAGCCAATTGTAGTACCGCAGCATCGCCTTGTAGCTGACCTGGCGGGTGGTGCGAATCTGCAGGAGTTCGGCCCACTTCATCACCCAGATTTCGACGAACTCTTTGCGCGTTAACAGCTCGTCTACCAGCTTGTCCCGTTTCTTGGGATCGCTGTCGGACATGAACGCCTGGAATTCCTCGGCGGTGGGAAGCACGCCGGTAATGTCGAGCGTGGCCCGCCGCAGAAACTGATCGTCGCTGCAAATGTCTGACGGATTAATTCGCAGTTTCTTGAACTTTTTGTGCATCGATTCATCGATGTAATTGAACGCCGGAGCATCGTTCCAGGCGAACTTTAAGTCCTTGGGCAGCACGATGAAATGCGTGCCGACCGTGTGCGTGTCGAAGCGGGCCATGACGAACGCCTCACCCCGTTTTTCAGCGGTGACCGTTCCTTCCTGTGTGATCGTGGCCGAGTTTTCGTTACTTGAACTAAACTTGGCCAGCGATGTGACGTCTCGGTCGGTGCCGTCGGAGTATTTGGCGCGAACGTTAATGCGTTGTGTTGTCCCCTGGCCGTTAAGAACGGCACCCTTGGGGTAGATCTCGAGCGAAACCACCTTGGGAACGGCACCAGGATCGTTGAGCGCGCCTGACTCCACCCAGCGCATGAGCGTGGCGTTGTATTCCGAATCGGCCTTGAATCGCCCTCCGCCGGTATGCGGGACTACGCCTGTCGATTTGGTGATCATCAAACTTTCGGCCGGCAGAGCGAGGTTGATGCGTCGGCCGCTGATCTCTCGCGTCAAATTGTGATAATCGCCCTGCGGATCATAGCCAAACAGCGACAACCGGAAGCCGTCTTTGCCGAGCTTTGCACCGTGGCAGCTGCCGGTGTTGCAGCCTGCCTTCAATAAGACGGGCATGACGTCCTGTTGAAAGCTGATGGCCGGATCGGCCGTCGCCTGTTTGACGACGACGGGCAGTGCGATCGTATGTCCGGCGTATTCGACGTTTATTTCGGTCGTACCGTCGGCGACGGGGAAGAAGACATTCTTTTCCTGCTTCACAATCGCCGAGTTGGCGAGCGTGAATGTTACCTGCTCGGTGACGTCGCGGGTGATCCCGTCGGGATAGACCGCCTGCACGATGATCGCCTGCCGATCGCGGACGGTCGTCAAGTGGATGTCGGCCGGATTGACGCGGATGGATGCCGGCTTTGCGGCGGAATCCTGGGCGAAAGCCGTGGAGGCGGCAGCCAGAACCGTCAGTGCCAGACACGAGGCGTGGATCGCCGAAATTTTCAGTCGCATGGCCGGTTTTCCTTCGTGGTTTTCGTCTGTAATCCGCAGCGGGCGGATCGAATCGCGTTTCCGTTCGATAGTTCGATATTGCTGTTGAACTTCTTACTTGCTGCCGCCGCCCGTTTCCTGCGTTTCGCGGGCTGTGGCTTTCGCCTCGGCTCGCTGCTTGGCGGCCAGCCGCAGCTTCTGCAATCGCGTTAGCGGTTTGGGTGGCTTTGGCGGTGCAGGCTTCGGCTGACCGGCCGCCACCTTCGGCATGGGCTTGGGTGTCGCTTTGACAACCGGTTGACCCGGCGGGGGCGGCAGTGGTTTGTCGATTTGCAACTGAGTGCCACCGGCACGACTCACAATCGACTCGCCGTTCTGCGTGATGATGAGCTGGCAGAATACGTTGTTGTATTTGCCCGGCTTCGTGTCTTTTTCGGTCTTGAGAATGAAGGTCAACTCTTTGGTGTCTTTGTTGAACTGGATGTCGGTTGTGGCCACTTTCGGCGGCAGGCCCAACAGCTTCACAGTGGCCATTCCATCAAACGCAGCGGCATGATTCAGTTTGCAATAAATCTGTGCTTCTTCGCCTTGCTCGCACGACGCACGTTGAACCGCGAAGGTGACGTAGGGTGCGGCAATTTCCAGCGTCGCCAGTTGCGAGGAGACCCAGGCGGCCCCTTTGACGTTAGATGAACCAATCGCGTAAATTCGCCACTTCTTAATTTGCGCTCCACCGTTGGCACTGAGCGGATAAAGCACTTCGTTCTTGTCGGCGGGAATGTTGACCGAACTGGCGGCTCCCAATCCCGGGGGACGGAACGGCAACTGCACGTTAATGGCCCCTTTGAAACCTTCCTTGCGGTGGACCACAATCTTCAACTGCATCGACCCGTTGCGGACGATGGGAACTTTCGGCTCAATGATTTCGAGAGTGAAGGGCAGCTCCTCGACGACGGCAATTGCCAGCCGATTGACGGCCTTGCGCTTGTAAATGGACTGCCCGGGCGCACCGCGAATGAAGTCGGCACTATTGGCAAAGCCGCCAACGATGTTCTGCTTCGGATCGGCATGCCTGGCGGTGAAGTCGATCAACTTGCCGCTCAACGGGGCATCGGCTGCCGCCTCGAAGACGACTGGCATGGAATTCAAATTCGACGGCATGTTTTCGGCGTGCATGGTGATGCCCGCCGGCAGATCTTTGCCTTCCAGCACAAGTTCGCCACCGAAATTCGCGCGGCTTGCCGTAATGAGTGTGGCGAATTTATTGCCCCGGGCAACGTAGATCGTTTGCCGGTATTGGCCGTACCGTTCGACGCGTGGAATGCCGAGCGTCAGTCGCGGCTTGACCGCTTGAAACTCGATGCGGTAGACGAAATCGGAGCCGCCGCGACCAAGGTGGTCGGTGACCCGAACGACGTACTCACCGTCGGCCGGCACACTGAAGCGGAAATAACTGTCGGGGCCGCGGGAATCGTCGTTGCCGGCGATACTTTTGCCGTTGGCGTAATACAAGTTCATCACTGGATCGAGGGCCGAGCGAACGCGGCGTGCGTAGCACTCGACCTCAAAGACCTGCCCCTTCTTCGCCGAAAACTTGAAGCAATCGACGTCGCCTTTCTTTTCGATGATGCCGTTGAAGGCAAGCGGAAGCTGCACGGGGGTGGCCGTTGCGACGGCTTCGTTCGGCTCGACCTCAAACGCGTTTCCGTATTCGAACAAGCGGAACGGATTGGGCGACGGCGGGATTCCCCCGGCATCGGTCGCGAACAGGCCGAAGTCGGGCGTTGTCGTGGCAGGCAGCTTGACCTTCTGCTTCAACTCGCCGGCGGGGTCGCCGAGAAACCGAACTTCGACTTCCTCACCCAGTTTGCCGCCGGCCGGGTAAACGGCTGTCGGCCGGGGAAACGTGCCAACGTGCAGCCGATAACGGGAACTGCCATTGCCGCCATAAGCGCTTTCGCGAACCTCGATGTAGTACTTGCCGTCGGCGGGAGCGACAACCGAAGCGACGCTATCTTGCAGCACCAGCGGCGTGTCATCGGCTGAGGACAGCTCGAAACGCTTGCTGTCGAGAATTGCGACGTAGGGATCGAATAGCGTGTTCCCAAGCCGCATGCCGAAGACTTCCGCGGAAATTCGCTGCCCTTTCTTGGCATCCAAGACGTAGTAATCGACATCTTCGTTCTGGACGACACCGCCGACCGTGACGCCCAGCGTAATGGGCTGCGGTGCATCGAAGTTGCTATTCGGCTCTTTTTCGGCAACCGCTGGGAACGGATCGACGAAGAATGTGCGGTAGTCGGAGATTCCGCTGGCACAGCGCACCTGTGCGACGTGTTCGCCGGGCCGGCAGTCGGTGGCGACTTTGATCGTCACCTTGACCGTGTTGCCGTTCGGTTCGAGCTTGGTCACCTCGAATCCCGGCGAGTAGAACAGGATTTCCTGTGCATCGCCCAGGCTGGAACCGCTGAAGGTCACCACCTGTTCGGTGCCCCGCTGAATTCCACGGGGAAGGATGATGCTCAGCCGCGGCGAAGAGGCCCAAGCGGGAACCGCCATTAAAATGGCTGCTGCTGCCAACAAAGCGCGACCAACGACGATTCGCCGTGCCATGGTCAATCTCCAATTGCTGTATTGTGCGGGCCGCGCCTGATCGACACGGCCCGTGAATGTTGGTGATGTTGACGGTTGCGTACTCGCTTACGCCAGCAATGCTTGGCGGACTTTTCCGCCATCGACGATTTCGATGGGGCGGTCGCCGGGAGCCATCAGCTCCTTGTCGGCCACAATGCCCATGCGGTCGTAGATGGTGGTCGCCCAGTCTTGCACGTTGAGCGCGTTTTCCTCTGGCTCGCTGGCGGTCGCGTTCGACGATCCGTAAACGATGCCCTGCTTAATTCCGCCGCCCGCCATGATGACGCTGAACACCTTCGGCCAGTGATCGCGACCGGCGTTGCCGTTGATTTTCGGCGTGCGGCCAAATTCGCTGGCGATGCAAACCATGGTGGAGTCGAGCAGATTGCGATCGGACAGATCGCGAATGAGCGAGGCAAACGCCTGATCGAACGAGGGCACCTGACTCTTGATGCTGCCGGAGATGTTGCTGTGCATATCCCAGCCGCCGTAAGTCAGCGTGACAAATCGCACGCCCGCTTCAACCAGCCGCCGAGCGAGCAGCAATCGGGCACCGGCCGTGTTGCGACCGTAAGTGTCGCGGGTTTTCGCTGACTCTTTGTTGATGTCGAACGCTTCACGCGCCTTCTGCGAACTGATCATCGCGTAGGCACGGTTGTAGAACGAATCGACGGCGTCGAGCGAGTCGGCCTTTTCCTTGGTAACGAAGTGATCGTTGACGGCATCCAGAATTCGTCGCCGTGTGACGAATCGCTTGTCATCAACACCGCCGGGCAGTTTCAGGTCGCGAACCTGGAAGTTGCCACTGGCCGGGTCGCTGCCCAGGCTGAAGCCGGCATACGATGAACTCAGGTAACCGGTGCCGGCGAACTTGTTCGGCTGATTGGGAATGCAAACGTAAGGAGGCAGGTTGTTGCGTGGGCCGAATTCGTGGGCCACCACACTACCCATGCTCGGAAAGGTGAGAGCCGGGCTGGGACGGTATCCCGTGAACATGTTGTGCGTACCACGTTCGTGTGCGGCCTCGCCGTGACTCATCGAGCGGCAGATGGCGATCTTGTCGGTGATCGTTGCAGTCTGCTTCCAGGTCTCGTTGATCAGTGTCCCCTCGACCTTTGTTTGAATGCTGCCCATGGGGCCGCGGTATTCAATGGGAGCATACGGTTTCGGATCGAACGTTTCTTGGTGACACATGCCGCCGGGCATGTAAATGAAGATAACCGACTTGGCTTTTCCCTCTTTGCTGACGTAATCCTTCTGCTCGGCTTGCGCCTGCTCCATTCGGAAGAAATCAGCCAGCGACAGTCCGAGACCGCCGACAACTCCAACATGCAAAAAATCACGTCGCGAAGCTTGGAAAGCCATTAGAGTCACTCCTTGGCAAATGTAATTCAGGGGAATTTGTGCTGTTGTTTTAAAGCCGTCTTAACAACGTTGCGGAAACACCGAGGCCGCTTGATCGTTCAATCGTGTTGGTGGGAACACTGTTGGCGAGGGAGAACTTGCGTTCGTTCGGGGGAGGGTCGTCTGCTGTGAGATTGGCCACTTGCACGACGTTCATCTGCCGGCTCTTGTCCAAAGAGCCGAGTCAGTGTGATCGGAACCTTTACGCCAACCCATCAATGATTACATATGAATCGACAGCTTGCCAAAAGTCAAGCGATTGGCCTGCTTTTTTACGAGGATGGCGAATGGCGATTACCGTAATGAAGCGGGCGACACGTGTGCATCGGGCCACCGCAGTCGGGCAACATTCGTGCCGGCAGAAACGGCTGTCTGGCGACGCAAACAATTATCGCTTACCGAATCTCGTGCTTCTTCAGCTTGCTGTAGTACGTACTACGTGGCAACTGAAGCAACCGGGCTGCTTCCGCCTTATTTCCGCCGCATTGTCGCAACGCCATTTCGAGCATTTCACGCTCCGTCAGGTCGCTGCCTGTCAGGTTGCTACCTGCCAGGTCGCTACCAATGTTGCGGGGTGGCGACGGTTTCGACACATCGGCTCGCAGCAGCGACCGATGATCGGTTGCGGTGACATCTGCCGGCAGGTCGCGAATTGTGATTCGATTCTCTTCGCTCAGCACGACGGCTCGTTCGATGACGTTTTCCAATTCGCGGATGTTTCCCGGCCAATGATACTGCTCGAGTGCCTTCAAGGCTGCATCGTCGATTTGTGTGATCTGCTTGCCGGCACGAGTGGACGCTCGCCTGAGGAAATGCAGGGCCAATTCAAACACGTCATCAACCCGTTCGCGAAGCGCGGGAACGGTCAGACTGATGACATTCATGCGATAATAGAAGTCCTCGCGAAAAAGCCCCCGTTCGATGAGCTGCTCCAGATTTTGATGCGTGGCCGTAATCAAACGGACATCGACGTGGATTGTCCGCGAACTTCCCACTGGTTCGAAGCAGCGTTCCTGGAGAACCCGCAGCAGCTTGATTTGTGTGTCCAGCGAGAGGTCGCCGATCTCGTCGAGGAAGAGCGTGCCGCCATCAGCCGACTCGAACCGCCCGACTTTGTCGCGATGCGCACCGGTGAAGGATCCTTTCGCGTGCCCGAACAGTTCGCTTTCAAGAAGCGTTGGAGACAGGGACGCACAGTGGACCGGAACCATTGGCCCGTTTCTGCGTGCACTGTTTTCGTGCAGCACTCGCGCCAGCAATTCCTTGCCCGTGCCGCTTTCTCCGCGAATTAACACCGAGGACTCGCTAACGGCCACTTTGCGGACGGTTTTGAGGACACCGCGAATGGCGGAGCTTTCGCCCTTGATTGCGTCATGGCGAAAAACAGCATCGGCGACGGCAGGCGCGGGCGCGATTGCCGGAGCAGCTTCGATTCGCCTGACGCCTGAGAGTTCGGACTTGAGCATCGTAATCTGCCGACGCTGGTCGCCGATACGCTCGACTTTTTGTTGCAACTCTTCGTTCAACCGCGACAGATTCTGGTGCACACGAACGCTATGGAATGCCACATTGGCAATCTGGCCAAGCGTGTGCAAGAACGTCAGATCTTCGGCAGTATACGGTGCTCTGTGTTCCTTTTCGCCCAAGACGATAATCGCGATTGCTCCTTCTTCGCCATCGAGGCCGTGGACCAGTCCGGCGTGCAGCGAATGAAGCACGTCTTGCACCGGAGAGACCTCGGCACGCGTTCCCGTATTAATCCGCTGCAGGCTTCCGCCTTCCGCAAGCGCGTCTAAAAAAGCCTGGCCCGGTATCAGTGTGAGGGGCAGATTTTCGGCACCACCGCCGGCGACAAGCTGAAACGGTCCCCGCGGAACGGCGCGCCAATACAATGCCGCCCGATCGACCTGCAGCACATCGCGGCACGAGGCGAGCATCATTTCGCTCAGCGACTCGGGATCGGCAAGCTGGCTCACTGCACGATTCATTCTCCGCAGCGTGCGGTCGAGTTGATATTTTTCGCGGAAAAACCGCTGGTCGATGACCCGTTGGAAACGGTCGCGCAACCAAAGCAGCAGCGTGATCGACACAATCAGCAGGGTGCCGACCGACAGGATCTGATGCGGAATCCGCAGGGCGCCGACCGTCAGCACTTCTGTCGATGAAACCGAAATCCCCAACGCGTGTAGCAGCAGACTGCCTGCTGCCACAGCAATGCCGAAAGCGACGGCCAGCCCAATGCTCAGCAGATAATATAGTACGCCGCGGCTGACAACCTGATCGAGGAGCATCAACCGGAATCGCACGATGCCGACCGAATAGGCCAGCATGAACGCCAAACTGGCGAGAAACATGGGGACCGTTGCGCCACCAAGGGCAAACTTGACGGCATCGGTTCGCGACAAGTAGATGGCATAGCCAACAGGAACAACGGCAGACAGTCCGGCCCAGAGCATCCACTGCAGCTGGCTCCGCTCGATGGGAGTACGGGCAGCGGAATAACTGAAGGCCAACGCAATGATCGCAGCACCAAATAGTGCCGCTGCGACGATAAAATAGCCGCAAACCCCGGTGCGCAACAGCGCCAGCGCTTGGTGCAAAATTCCAATATGATCGCCTGCCGTGTCTCCGCGGCTCAGCCAGTTGGCGTAATTGACAATCAACAGCAGTCCCAAAACTGCCAACGCCGGCGGCAAATACAGGCCGCCAAGCGTGATTGTGGGCAGGCGAGACAAAGGAAGCCGGGGGCGAGGAAATGCCAGGAAAAAGTGCAGGGTTAGAGCCGGCAATACCACGGCACACGTGACGAACGGAATGAGTAACCATTGGCTGCCCGCGATAACCCACCAGTGGTGTCCTGCGGCAAAAGCCCCCATCGCAGCGGTCGACATGCCGAAAAACAGTCGCACTGGCTGGTCGTACGGGCGCCGCCAGAATGCAAGGGCGGCAATCGTCACTATACCGAGTTGCAAAATGAACCAGCAGAGCAACAATGCCAGTTCGCTCATCGGCAATGAGTGAATTGTCAGCCAGCTTGTCTCGTAGGTCTGTGTATCGGGTTTCCAGTATTCCACCTGCACCATCCGCGGTCCGTCTTCAATCTCGACCAGCTTGGGCAGATATGCTTCCAATTCCGAAGGGTCGGAGCCGGGGTGCAGGTGGGCATCGCGGCCGATTTCGGCGTTATACAATTCGACCGACTGTCGGCTGAAGTCGAGAAAGCTGAGGATCGGTTGGTCACCAACACGCACCAGAATATCGCCCTTCCGCGGATAGAGCCCCTGATGCTCCAGATTCGGAGTCGCTCGAATCTGAACGCCGGGAGGCGCAGAGGCCGCTTGAGGATCGTTGACCAGCAGGCAGCGAAGCCTGAGGTCGGGGCTGGTCGAAATGAAACTCAGCACCAGGACCGAATAGGCGATGATCAGCCCGCCAAGGGTCGTGAGTGCCCAGCGTCCTTTCGTTTCCACAAGTCGTTCCCCCTGGCCGGACACACGCAATTCAAAAGCCGACAGCCTACGGCACTTACGTGATCGGCGCCGACAACCGATCACCCAGAAAACGAGGTTTTCCTACACATTTGGTAACATTTCAGCGCCGAAAACGCAATGTTCGGCGCCGAAGAGAGACGAAATTTCACCGTCCACCCCTCATCATAAACGTCCTGAATTACCTGCAGTGTTGGCAAATCGCTGTATTCTGAGAATCTAGAGGTGTTCTCTGAAAGTTTTTGGGATGCGGCGATATGTGGCACAACGTTTGCGTTACTGTGAGCTGTTGTTGAAGCTATCAGACTCCTTTTGGCGGCGGTTGCCGCGCTGTAGCTGATAGAGCAACCAGTTAACAGACCAATGCAGGCCACTGCAGATTGAGTGGCCTGTCAGGATACCCAGCCTGCCCTCGGGAGGCTTGGCTAAGATGAGACGAGTGAGTGTGGAAGGTCCCCTGATTGCAGCCTGACCCATATTCTGCTAATCAGTTCCCAATCGCAAACAGTGTGATCTCACCCGTCTTTAGCCTGCTTTCCCCGAGGGCATTCTTATACTGCCTGAAACAACGCGATGGAGTCGCGTTGGGCATCCTCGCAAGATGCTTCGGGCCAATTGTGGCGACATTTGCAAGTTGAACGGAAGCACGCGACATTGATTTTCAGCGGTCGCTGCGCCACGGAGGGCCGATTTTTGAATCGGCGTATCGCCTGAATCAAAACAGCCCGGCGTCTCTGACGACCGGGCTGTTTTCGTGTCTCTTGTCGTCTTTTTTTCCGTCAGCCGCGATAGGTGGCAAACGAGTTCGAAGTTTCCCACAGAGAGACTTCGACAACGGGAAAACCCTGCTTGTGAGCGTAGTTGTGGATCAGCCGCGCGATGTTTTCGGCGGTCGGGTTCCCTGCAATGACATGAATCGGTTCGCCCAATTCCTTCATCATTGGCAATGCGGGATCATCCTGGCAGAGGATCATGCGATGATCGAGTTCCGACTCGATCCAGGTCCGCAGCGAATTCTTGATCTCCGCAAAATCGACCAGCATGTCGCCCGGCCCCAACTGCGCGCCTTCCATCACAATCACAGCCCGCCCGTTATGACCGTGCAAATGTCTGCATTTGCCGGCGTATTCAAGCAAACGGTGGCCGTAACAGAAGTCGATATGCTGTGTGACGCGAAACATGGACGGGAAGCCGATACGTATCGAGGAATCATCAATTGAGAATTCGGTTGGCCCGTTGTCAGGGGCAACCACCATCAACCAATAATACTCAAAGTGTCGGCTTTCAGCTATCCACCAGAAACAACTGTGGATTCCCTACTAATTAATGCAATTCGCTGACCGCTGAATGCTGACCGCTTCGTTGCCGGTCAGGTGCTCTCATCTTGCGACGAGTTTTCGGATTTGCCGTCTTCGTCATCCCCAAGACTCGCGCCGCAAAACCGACATTTGATTGCCTCGGCCACAATCGACTCGCCGCACTCCGGACAACGAATGCGGCCGTAGTGGTTGCTTCCGCCAGCCCCCCGTTTTCGGTTGACGAGAAACACAACGAGAATGACGACTGGAACTCCCACGAAGGCCGCACACAGCAACCCGATAATCAGAAGTTCAATCGGTCCCGGTGCAAATCCAAAAGCAAAAAGAGACACTACCCACCCCCACCGTAACGATGTTCGGCCACCAACCCTGAACACCAGACTACGCGCATTTTCAGGTATCAGTCAAGCGATGACGGGCAGGGCCGTGTTCCGCAGTCGCAGTCCATGTGCGACGGGAGTGTGTTTGTTGCGATTGGCAGCGGCCGACTATGTGCCGACCTTGCGGCCATAACGACTGACGAACCAGCCGAGAATGACAATAGTGAGGACAAGCCCCGCGTAGTCGGTCAGCGATGCGTCTTGCCAGAGTTCGAGGAAGTAAATCGTGGTTTCATTCATCAGGTTATTCATCATACACCCCCCAAGTGAGACCATGTCGTTGGATGTGAACTCCAGCAACGCGGTTCGACTCCGCAAAAAGCCACAAACGGCCAAGGACAGTCGGCTGCCCCAATTGTCCAACCGCCCCGTATCGGCTCGGTGGTGGTTGAGTTGGTCCAGGGCGTGCCAACTACGAACGCTGGTCGCCCTCAACCGTCCCTCGGGGCAAGGGAGATTTCAGTCCGGAAAATCTGTTAGAACCGAATGAATGCCGCTCCTCACTGGCGAGCGACATGCATTGAAATTCCACAGGGCTTCCTATCATCAAACATAGGTCACACTGCGCGGTGATGCGGGTAATTCCGCAAAAACTCTCGGAAAAATGCGTGTAGCCGTCATTAGTCCAGATATTCAGGAACCTGCTGCAGGACAAACTCAGCGGCTGCGCGCTGTCTCGCAATACGCAGCCGGCCGGCGTCGATTTGTGACAGCGAGACCGAATGATCGGCTGGCAGCAAATGACGTTTCACCTTGGCGGCAATCGTCTGACTGGAGTTCGTGCGCTGTGCAATACCGACGTAGATCAGGCCGTCCTGTCGCTTGGGGGCACCGGGACCAAGATGCCCGGTGACCGAGGCGGCAATGTCCGCTTCGGGGGTTCTCTCCAGAATGCGCTCGGCCATTTCGGCGGCCACCAAACGGCTGACCGGACCCGGTTTCTTGAGTACGGCAGCCGATATTCCCAGCCATTCTTGTTTGGTCCCCAAACGATAGACGACGGCGGAACCGCAATGAAACTCGGAGATGCCCGGGATCTTTGCCAAAACGGCTGAGATCAAACCGCCCGTGCAACTTTCCGCGAGAACAATTCGTAGTTGCCGTCGCTTGAGGACTTTCGCCAATCGGCGGGCGGCGGCATCGAGTTGTTGTGGGGTAGTCATGGGGCATCACCGGATGGTCGATAGAAACCGCTCGATCCCTTGGGCGACAGCCCGAGGGCTTTGAGGCGTGACTTTAACGATCTGAGCCTCAATAATTAAGAGGAGTGTCTTTGCCGTCAGTTTGTGGAACATCTGACATGAATTCTGAATCCGCCGATATTTCACAAATTGTGGCGGCGCTTCACCAGGTCGAAAACTGTGTGGCGTGGTTGAAGCCCTATGGGCAACTTTCGCTTGCGTCACAAGATGTTCCGACGGGTATTCTGCCAGGTTCGTTCGATCCTCTGCATGCGGGTCATCTGGCACTTCGAGAAGCTGCCGAAGCGGCGTTGGGCGGCCCGGTCGGTTTCGAGTTGACGCTCAAAAATGCAGACAAGCCAGCGTTAAGGACCGTTCGGAAAATTAGTGTCCGATTTGCGGCTTGATTGTGTAATTCCATTTTGGCAGGACGTCGGCGAAGTTGATCGTTGAGCGAATGGTGTCTTTCATTTCGTCGCTCGCATTTCTGCC
>CAUZOL010000002.1:0-74029 GCA_963581435.1 Planctomycetota bacterium | reverse complement strand
TGGGCACTGGCGACACGCCAGTGGCACCCGTCAAATTCCGGGACGTGGCACGCGTCAATTGGGCATTCACATGATGCTCGTTGTCGTGGCGTTTGTGAGTACGTGTCTGACGACGGGATGCCAACTATCGGGGGCTTCATCATTCTCGTTTTTGCCGACTCCACCGAAGTGCGTGTTGCCGCCCGATATGACAAAGCAAGAACTCATTCGGCACCTCAATCACAACGCCAACCGAGTGCATTCGTGGCAATCGACCGACGTCGAGATTGGCACGGCGGGCGTCCTGTTTAAGATGTCGGCGGTGATCGCAGTCCAGCAGCCGCGCAATTTCCGTTTGCGGGCCGGATTGGCCACCGGAAACGAAGCCGATCTCGGTTCGAATCCTGACCGCTTCTGGTTCTGGATGCGGCGTAGCCCCGACAAGTACGTGCTCACCAGTTCGCACGAGCAGGCGGGGCAAGTGCAGAAGATGATGAAGTTCCCGTTCCAGCCCGACTGGCTGATGGAAACGCTGGGAGTGATTCCGCTCGACGAATCGCAATTCACCATGCAGTCGCAAACAGGACCAGATGGCGTTGTCCATCTTGTCTCCGACCAAACAACGCAAACAGGGGAATCGGTGCGGCGCGTCGTACTCGTCGATATGTGTCGCGGGTACATTATTGCCCACGAATTGTACGATGCACAAAACAGGCTGATTGCCCGCGCGGAATTGAACGACTACAAACTCGACGCCAAGTCCGGAGCGGCGCTGCCTCACCGGATCGATCTCGACTGGCCACAGGCCCGATTGGCACTGACGATGAAAATCGGCGAGATTGACGTTAATCCCGCTGCGATTCCCGAGCAGACATGGCAGGTGCCCCACATTCGCGGCTATCCGGTTCTCGATTTGGGAAAGATGACGCGGCCGGCCGAGCCAGCCGGTCGATCGCGCGTGAGTGCGGGAAGCATTCAAGAAGCGACCGCGACTGAGCTACCGCCTTGGGCCGAGCAGTCGTCCGTCGCACCGGATCAAAACCTGGAACCGGCCGGTCGTCCTTTGCAGACGGCCGAAGCCCCCCCCTGGGACGACGAACCAGACACAACGCAATGGCGACCGCGAAATCAGCCCGCATCGCCTGGCAATTCCGTCAAGTTGATGTCGCAAAACTCCGCCGAAGAACCACCTTGGGACGAAAGTTCTCCGGCAACGGCGGCGCCCGGCACCGATCCAAGACGCAGGAACGATGCACGGGGCCAGTTTGGAGGCCCGCCGACGGATTATGCCTCATCAAACGAAGAACCACCGTGGGACAACACCCAGCCCCCGCACGCCAAACGACGAAGCGCCAAACCGACCAGTGTTCTCGATTTCCTCAAGGCTCCGTTCGCGCGATTTGCACGCCGTCAGTGAACTGACAACTGTGCCGCCGTCAGCGTGTTCCTGAGCAACATCGCAATTGTCATCGGGCCGACTCCGCCGGGGACCGGCGTGATAGCCGATGCGATCTCTGAGACCGGGCCGAAGTCGACGTCGCCGACCAGTTTCTCATCGACGCGGTTGGTGCCAACGTCGATGACGACTGCTCCCGGCTTGACCATATCGGCCGTCACAAATTTCGCCGAGCCGATCGCCGCAATCAAGATGTCGGCGGTGCGGGTGATGTCGGCGAGATTCTGCGTGCGACTATGGCAGACGGTCACCGTCGCGTTGGCAGCCGGACCTTTCTGCATCAGCAGGATTGCCATCGGCTTGCCGACGATTTCGCTGCGGCCAAGCACAACCACATGGGAACCGGCGACTTGTGTGCCACTTTCAATCAACAACTGCTGAACTCCCGCCGGCGTGCAGGGCAAGAAACGCGGTCGCCCTTGCACAATCAAACCGACGTTGGCTGGGTGAAATGCATCGACATCTTTCGCCGACACGACGGCATCGAGAATGGCGGTTTCATCAATCTGCTTCGGCAGCGGCAACTGCACCAGAATGCCATGCACGTCCGCGTCGTCATTCAACCGCCTTACCAGAGACAACAATTCGTCCTGTGTCGTTCCTGCGGAAAGGTTATGCAGCGTACTCTTGAGGCCTGCTTTTTCGCACGCCCGCTGTTTGTTGCGAACGTAAATCGCACTCGCAGGATCTTCGCCAACCAACACGGCCGCCAAATGTGGGGTGACCGACGTCTGTTGGGTGAACGCTGCGACCTCTTTCGCCAATTCCTCTCGCAAGCGAGCGGCGACCGCCTTGCCATCAATAATCTTCGCAGTCAATGTGAGTCCTTTCGCGTCAATCAATTCAGCCACGCCAGTGCTTGCACAGTCAACCACAGTGCGGTGGCGGCGTAAAGGGCGGCGGCGGTGTCGTCGGCCATAATTCCCAATCCGCCGTGCCAACGGTCGAAGAATCGCACCGGCCACGGCTTAGTGATGTCGAACAGCCGAAACCACAAGAAGCCAGCAACCATCGCCGTCACATCCAGGCCACGCAGCGGAATGACAAGAAAAACAAGCGGCAGCGCGGCAATCTCGTCGAACACCACCGCGCCCGGATCGTCCTTGCCCAGCACCTTTGCCGCACGCGCACAAATCGGCACGCCGATGATGAACAACACAACGCTAATCAGCAGGCGCACAACGACGGACAAATCGAGGTGATCCAGACCCCACACCAACGGCAGCCCCCACAGCGTGCCAACGGTTCCCGGGACGAACCGGCTAAACCCGACTCCCAATCCCGTGCCGAGACTCAACGCCGCACGGTCACAAAATTTTTCAATGTTCAAATTGCGACAACCCTTCGCGCAAAAAAACCCACGGGCGGCGGCCCGTGGGACCGAATACTTCACTTCACCAGTTTGAGCCGAATACTTTTCAAGTCAATCATCGCGCCACCGAGAATCTCCCTCGCGGCACGCAGTGTGATTCGCTGTCGGCCGGCCGAAAGTTGAATCTCACCGGCGCGGGATGTCTTATAGTCATCCCATGTGCCGGTCCCTGTGACGGTTCCCTCCAGCGATCCATCGGCCGAACGCAACTGCCAGCGGTCGCCGGCCGCTTCATTCTGACAGGCGTATTCGATCTCGACGCTGTAACGCCCCGCTTTGCGAACATCGATGTCCCACACCACATGATCGTCCGCGCTGCTCCAGAACCCGAGGTTGCCGTACTTCTTTTCCAGCACGATCGTGCTGCCAAAGATTTCACACGTGGCCGGCGTCAGTTTGAGACTGCCGTCTTCGGCGGCCTTCACCAGTGTCGGCTGATTACCCTCGAATTGCTTGCGAGTCGGCAACGGCACGTTCGAGCGGACGTGTGCGATCACGTCGGCAATGTCCTGCGGTTTCAGTTCCTTTTCCAGCCCTTCGGGCATCGTCGATTTCGACGAACTGACCAATTCTTCCAGCTCGGCCCGCAGTATGACGTGTTCTTTGCCCTTGGCTTCCTTGAGAGTGATGCTGTTGCCGCTTTCGGCTGCGAGCAATCCGTTGAATGTTCTCCCGTCGGTGGTGACCGCGGTGTAGTTGATGTACTTGCTCTCCACGGCGCGGTTGGGATCGAGCATTGCCACCAGCATTGCCGTTGGCGACTTGTCAGTAAGCGATTTCAAATCGGGTCCGACAACAACACCGACATCGGCCAACCGATGACACGCCGAACAATGCTCCTTAAACAATTCCGCCCCCCGCAAACGGTTGCCCTGCAGCGTGAGTGCTGACTTGTACTTTGCAAGAAGTTGCTTGCGGTCGCTATTGATATCGACCGCAAATAGCCGTTCGGCACGACGGCGGATTGTGGCGGTGCCATGAGTCAACAGTCGCTGTCGGCGGGCGGCGTTCAATTCGCGCGCGAGGATTTGCTTCTTCTCGATTCCGGCAAGCAATTGTGATTGCCATGCATCGCGAGACATGAGCGCATCGAGGGCGTCGCCGCGCAGTCCCGGCCCAAACGTCCGCCAATTGGAAAGAAACACCTGCGGCACTCGGGCGTAGTCGAGACGCCCCAAACTTCGCACGGCCGCTTGTTGAATAGCGGCAGGTTGTTGCGGCGCGAGCAAGGTGGCCAGCACATCGACATCGTCATCGACCAATTTCACACCACGGCCGAGCAAACGCACGGCGGCCGTGCGATGCGGCAGATCCGCTTTCGTATCGACGGCCACTTTGCGGGCTGCCTTCACCAACACGGCAAGTTGTGTTAATGCCCGTAGCGCCTGTGGAGATTTGTCGGCCTTCAATCGTTCCAGCGACGTCCGTTGCCGGCTGAGCACATCGAGCAGACCGGCCACCGCCGAAAGTTGCCAAGGTTCATATCGGCCATCAACGGCAGTCGTCACCTTCTGCAACAAGCCGATGAGCGTCGCCTGTTGGCCGAACGCGGCCGCCATCTGCATCAGATCATCGACCAGTTTCATTGATTGTTCGGTGTTTGGACTGGATAACACGGTCAACGCGATGCGTTCAACATTCTGCGCGTTGGACGAACTCACCACGGCTGCCCGCAGAAACCGGTCGTCCCCGCCCAGCAGTAACAATTCGCCGAGCGCAACGCCCGCCTGCAAATCATCAATTTCACCCAGTGTGTATGCCAATTGCAGCCGCACTTGTGCATCATCGTCGGCCGTGAGTTTTCGCAGCGTCGCTACCAATTTCGCTGAGTGCTTTTCCAACCGCTCGCACAACCGCACCGCATGCCGCCGCACCCCGGCGTGCGAATCATTCAGCCCCGCCAGCAAAACGCCATCCGAAAGTGCATTTAATCCATCCAAAGCACAAAGCGCATGCAAGCGCCCCAATGCAGCCGATCGAGTAATTCCCGCTCTCCCGATCTCCCCCTCTCTTTCTCTCTCTCCCTTCACCGCCGCAACCAACAACGGCACCGCCGCGCGATCGTTGCGTTCAATCAGCAAACGCTGCGCCGTATCCCGCTGCCAGCCGTTCGCGCTGTGAAGCGCGGCGACCAGTTCGGCGGTTGAAGAACGATCGAGACGCGGAACTGCTTGCGGTTTCGCACCAACCGGAACAACACGATAAATCCGCCCGCGGTCATCACCGGCTCGCAAATTCAGCCGTTTCTGCCAGTCAGCGGGAATCCACTTGGGATGTTCGATGACCTGCCGATACATGTCGGCAATCCACAGCGCGCCGTCGGGTCCGGTTTTGATCATCGTCGGCCGAAACCAGTTGTCGCTCGACGCCAGAAACTCTGAATGCGTTTCGCCGGTCGCACGTTGGCTGGTGAAACTGTATCCCTTCGGCTGCATGACTTCACGATGCACGAGATTGTGTACCGGCTCGCTGACAAAACTGTTGCCCACAAAATGCGAGCCGAACAGGTCATCGCGATAAACAATCGCGCTGCAGGCCGATGTGAAACGGTTCGCGCGGTTAAAGTCGTTGAACCGTGGCAGCGTGCGGCTGATGGGAAAACAGGGCGACGGCCCCGGCGCGACCGACACATGCACGCGGCCATCGGGAGCGGCGAAGTGTTTGTTGCGGCGGACGTAATGATCGGCCAGCACGTAATGCCACAGCGGGTTGCTGTTATTCGATCCGAACCAGTTGCCCCAGTCGTCACGGTTACGACCAAACTGCGTACGGCCCGCTTGCAGATCAATTTCACCGGTATCGGGATTGATGCGCAGGTCCATCGAGCCAATGTTGATGTCATCAGCGGGCTTACGCCCACCGCTCGCCTTGGAGGAACGAATCACGCCGCCGCTATCGCCGTTGGCAACGTAAACCCAGTTATCCAAGCCGTACACAAGACCGTTGGCGCGGTGCTGCTGATTGCCTTCGACAAAGCCGGTGAACAGGACTTCGCGTTTGTCGGCTTTGCCGTCACCGTCGGTGTCTTCAGCGTAGAAGATATCCGGCGCAGCGGTCACCAGCACGCCTTTCTTCCAGGGGAGTATGCCGTTGGGAAACCGCACGCCGTCAAGGAAAAGGGTTGATTTGTCGTACTTGCCGTCGTTGTTTGTGTCTTCGAGAAAGCGAATTCTTCCGCCGGGTTTGCCTTTTCCATCGATGCCCGATGGATAATCGGCCATCTCGACGACCCACAACTTTCCATCGGCCCCCCACGCGAACGCGACGGGGTCTTTCACCAGCGGTTCGGCGGCGACGAGTTCAACTTTGAAGCCGGGCCGTGTGCGGATGGAGTTGAGCGACGCCCCAGGTGACTTCGGCCCCGGTTCGACGTTCTTCAACAGGTCGTTGAACGAACGGCGATCGACGAGGTCGGGCAGATTGGCGGTGTCTTCGTTCTGCCAGAAGAGGTGCCGACTGTGAACGAAGAACCCGTTGTCGGTGCCGTCCTTGCGGACGATGGGTGGCAACGGCGAGCGGGGGGCGTCAGCCCCCTGATTCTTTCGCGCGTTGCGAGCGTTTTGTTTGTCGGACGGATCAGAGGGCTTACGCCCCCCGCTCGCCTGGACGTCGCGC
Organism: Planctomycetota bacterium; assembly: GCA_963581435.1. Lineage (GTDB taxonomy): Bacteria > Planctomycetota > Planctomycetia > Planctomycetales > Planctomycetaceae > JABISG01. Next base: position 67,607 of record CAUZOL010000002.1, on the reverse strand, counting down.
GTGCCGGACAGCACTTCAATGCTCCAACCGCTCTGCATGTCCTTGAACAACCAGATGCCGTAGCGCTCGTGGTTGGAGAAGACGATGTCGTCGTGCCCGTCTTCGTTGAGATCGACGAAACGGAGACCGGAGTCCTGGCCTTTGCGGTCAACAATGTAAACGTCTTTCGGAAAACCAAACACCAGGATCGACCATTTCTTTTCTATCGCTGACCACCTGCAGACGGCCCGCTGACCGCCGCTTTGATATGTCTCGTCGTTGAACACAACCTTTTTCGGGTGATTGGCGACCAACAATTCGCAGATGCCATCTCCATCGAGATCGCGGAATCGCACACCGTAGTCTTTGCCTTCCCAACTCGTGTGGAAAAACGACTCTGGAAACAGGTTTATTGCTTGGATGAGCGAGTCGGTTTCCCACTTCTTGCCGTCAAAGTGAGTTGCGGTGGCAGTCTCGTTGTTGTGCAACAGAATTGACGGAAGTCCATCCGCACTGACGATACCGAATCTCCCGCCGCCCCGTCGGTGGGAGTGCGTCCCTTCAACGGAATTCCAACCCTGTTCGACAGCATTCCATATGTGTGCATCGGGTACAGGACCTGTCGTATGCGGTTGAATCACGTCCAGATAGCCGTCATTGTTCAAATCGATTATGTGGACTCCACTGAAACCTCCATCGCTGGCTTGCAACTCGGCGCCTCGGAGCAGATTCTTATTCAACCGCTCCACCGCCTCCCGAAACGTCAAAAACTTCACCTTCTTCCCATGCTTCTTCACCGCGTGGTCGATCAGTTCGACGATCTGGTCGTTGCGAATCCAGCCGTGGGGGTGGAAGACGAGGTTCATCACGCCCTGTTTGTGGACGGTGATGTCGAGGGCGGCTTTCATGTCGGCGACGGTTTTGGGATTGTTCTTGCCGTGCAGGTGTTGGGCTTCCCAGTCGCTGGGGACGACGCAGGGGAATTCCCAGCAGAGTTTGTTGATGACGTAGGGGTAGGGGTAATTCTCGATGGTGTTGACGAACGAATTGAACGTCGCGCCGCCGCGGTTGAGTTTCTTGGGAATGTACTTCAGGAACCGCTCGCTGCCGTCCGCTTCCTGCACCAGTTCGCGGGGGATATCGGGGTCGGCTGAGGTGAAGATGTTGAACACCGACGAACTCGCCTGCAGGTGGTTGCCCTTTGCGGTCGTCTTGTTGAAGATTTCGGCATAGAACCTGGGGCTGACGGTGTTCAGCGAATCGCAACAGGGCATCCGGAAGGCGACCGGCTTGTTGCCGGGAATCTGATTCATCAAATCGACGCAGCGGTCGTAGGTCGATTTGGCTTTCTTGAAATCGCCGCCGGTGAGCAACGGGCAGGGATGATCGACGGTATGCACCTCAATGGAAAGTCCCTCGGCCAACCACTGTTGCAGTTGTTCGTCTTTCGGATTGACGTTGCAGGTCATAATGCTGACCGGCGCGCGGCCGTCGATTTGTTTCAGTCGAATTAAAATCGGCCGCAGGTAGGCTTCGTACTTGGCGGTGTCGCGCATGTCGTCGATGGCGAGAATGACGACCGCTTCGACGTCTTTATCGCCCACCCACTGCGGAGTGGTCAATTTCGGAAACTTGGCATGCGGATACCAGGGGTTGTTCTCATCGAGATAGGTCAACCGGTTGCCATCGCCGGCATGCGCGGACGAAATCGCCGCAAAACTGACGAACGCTGTAACAATCAATCGACGCATGGTAATCATCACAATTGATCCCCTTGTAAAGCCGCGACCAGTGGTCGCGCCGAACGCACCTGCATCTTGGATTCTGGGAAACCGCAAGCGTCATGACAACGTTTCAATGTACTCCAACGCGCGCCCCAGCGGGACGACGTCGGCGAAGCGGGCCTGGATGTCGGCCAGCGTGAAGATGTGGGCGGCCGCCGCGCGATCGCCGACGCAGTCTTCAATGATGATCGGTCGAAATCGATAGCTTTTCGCATCGGTGGCTGTTGCGCGAATGCAGGCGCTGGTGCTGCAACCGGTTATCAGCACCGTGTCGATGCCATGCTGAATCAAATGGGAAGCCAGATGTGTCGCGAAGAAGGCGCTGGCACTCTCTTTTTCAATGAGCAGTTCGCCGGGCAACGGTGCGATGCGTTCGTCGATCTGGCAGGCGTGTTCGTCCCACTCGCGAAAGGATGGCGAAGGGTCGGCGGCCGATTTGAACGGTTTGTCCGGGCTATCGGGACGCCAGGGACTGGTGGTGAAAATGACGGGGATGTTTTTGGGCCGGGCCGCATCGAGTAGCAGGCGGGTACTCTCCACCGGGCCATCCAGCCGTTTGCTACCGCCGGCATAGGCATCGTCGGTCCAGCCGTTGGCAAAATCGACCACAACAACGGCCGGCTTCACACCAAATCCAAATTGATCCTGAAAAATACTCCGCTCGCTGTAATAGTCGTCCGTTTCGCGCATGGCGTCGGCGAGTTGTTTTTGGGCGTCGTCGTTAGAATTCGCCATGGTCAACCGTCCTTGTATGTGATCGATCTGTGTTCAACGCTTGCGGTTTCCCGGGCGGTGGTTAAACGCCTCTGCCCTCGACAGGCTTGGGGGATCTTGGGAGAATCGATTATGCGGTTGTGCGGCGGGCCGGTCAAACGTGACGCTTGCCCCACACATTCAGCGGCTAGTCAATTGGACGGACTGCATCGGAGAGACACTATGAGTCGATGGACGGCGAACTGCGTGCGATTTGTTGTTGTGGGAGCACTTGGCGCACTGTTATTGGCCGCACCGGGCGCAAACGGACAGATCCAACGGGAGATCGATCCGAACGGCCAACTCATCCCCGTCGAGGAAGGCTCCGATCCATCTCTTCAGCCACGGGCCGACATCGACAAGAACCTCAGCAAAGCATTGAGGAAAGCCGAGGAATTACGCGACCGGGGTGATTACCACAACGCGCTCGAGATCCTGCAACGGAGGATCCTCAGCCAGAGGGAGAACCGAGACGGGAAACCGTCGGCCGACAGCTCGGCAGACTACTTCATCGATCAGACAATGAAAACCAGCTTGAAGGATCAAGCGCTGAAGTTGATTGCCGGGCTGCCAAGCGAAGGGCGACGTCTTTACGAGTTGAAGTTCGGCGACGCGGCCCGCGCGATGCTCGAAGAAGCGGTCGCCACCAATGATCGCGCGCAGCTCGAAAATATCACCCGCCAATACTTTCACACGAAGGCCGGATACGAGGCGACCTATTTGATCGGCACGCACATGCTCGATCAGGGGGAGCCATTGGCGGCAGCATTGCATTTTTCGCGACTGCGCAAGTTGCCCGAAGCGGGTCGGCGCTGGGAACCGATGTTGTCGCTCAAATTGGCGATTGCCTGGCACCAAGCTGGCGAGACCGATCGCGCAGTGTCAACGTTGATTGCAATGAAGAAAGCGACGCCGAACGGGCGGCTTTCGCTTGGTCGAAGGGCGATTGCGCTGTTCGCCAACGACAAAGAGGCCGAAGGCTGGTTGACGCGTTTGGTCGGTCCACCAATCGGCGCGACTCAGGGCGGTCAACGTCAGTGGGTCATGTTCCGTGGCGATGCGGCGCGCAATGCGGGCGGTTCGCCGGCCAGCCCGGCATGGGATTCGGTTTGGGAATTTGCGACCGTTCGCGACCCGGACACGTTGGACGAAGATCCCGCGCGCCTGGACGAAGTCAACACGCGTTTGCGGCAAATGGAAACGGAGAAACACAACAGTGGTTTTCTCACACTGCCGGCGTCTCATCCGTTGATCATCGGCGACGCGGTCGTTTTCCGCACACTGCGAAATCTCCGTGCCGTGCATTTGAAGACCGGGGAACTGCTGTGGGAGACGACGATGGTCTCGGAAGCCTATAAAGTGTTGGTGGTGACCGATAGCCAGCCTGGGGCGATCCGGGGCAATCAGCCGATGCCGCTGGAAACGTTGCTGGCACAGCGAGGGTGGCGTGACCTGGCTGCGGGGACGTTAAGCAGCGATGGCCGGTATGTCTTTGCATTGGAGGAGATGGGAATTCTCGCATCCCCCCCAGCCCAACGGGTGTTTCGCGGCGTCCGACGTCCGACGACGACACCACGCAGTTCCAGCAAATTAGTGTCATACGATCTGGCAGCCGACGGGAAGTCGATGTGGGAAGTGGGGGGGCCGCGCGAATATGGGTCCGAGATGGCCGGCACGTATTTCCTCGGGCCACCGTTGCCACTCGACGGAAAGTTGTATTGCATCGCAGAGGTGACCGGCGACGTGCGATTGGTGGTACTCAACGCCGAGACCGGTGCACTTCAGTGGTCACAATCGTTGGCATTACCCGACGTCGCACTGTTAGATTTTCCTCTGAGGCGATTGGCCGGTTTGACACCGGCTTTCAGCAACGGTGTCCTGATTTGTCCGACGACGGCCGGGGCGGTGGTTGCCATCGATCCGGCGCGGCGAATCCTGCTGTGGGGACAACGTTATTCCCGCACCACTTCGGCAGTTCCCGTCGATCCGCGCTTGGCATTTCGCCGGCGAGGAATCCGATCCACGGTGACCAGTGCGCAGGACGACGAAGACCGCTGGATCGATTCGGCACCGACGATTGCCGAGGGACGCGTGCTGATAACGCCTCGCGACTCGGCCGACTTGCACTGCTTGGATCTCGTCGATGGTTCGCTGTTGTGGAAACACTCTCGCGGTCAGTCGCTGTATTTGGCCGGCGTGTATGAGGGACAGGTAATTCTGGTGGGCCGCTCACAGGTTCAGGCTCTCAGCCTGAAAACGGGCGAACCGGTGTGGGATGAACCGGTTTCGATCGAAAACCCCAGCGGTCGCGGCATTCGCGACGGTCACCACTACCGCCTTCCGCTTTCGACCGGTGAAATCGTTTCGATCGATCTCACGTCGGGCCGCATCGTGGCCCGGTCGCAATCGCGGAACGGTGAAGTCTTTGGCAATCTGGCGGCAGCCGATGGTGTGATTGTGTCCCAGTCGATCGACAAGATTGTGGGATTCAAGTCGCTTGACGAATTGCGGCAGCAAACCGATGGCGTGCTTGCGAAGAATCCCACCGATGCCGACGCCCTCGCGTTGCGCGGCGAAATGCGGTTGCACGATGGGAACGAACGGCAGGGACTGGCCGACCTGAGAAGATCGATTGCGGCGAAGCCGACGCCGCGGTCTCGTACACTGGTGGTTGCATCGCTGCTGGAAGGATTAAGACTCGACTTTCGGAAGTACCGTTCTTCAGCCGACGAGATTGAGCGACTGGTTGACGACCCACGACAGCGCGGACAGTATTTGCGCTTGAATGCGGCTGGATTGCATGAAATGGGCGACCAACAGGAAGCGTTTCACGAGTACATTAAGTTGGCGACGGCCGATACCGGCAAACCGGAATTGGAACGGGTGAGTGCGGCGCTGACGGTGCGCAGCGATCGATGGATTCGTCCAAGAATTGCCGAAGTGTATCGCAAGTCGAGCGGAGCGCAGCGAGCGAAGTTGGACCGCGCGATCGCGGAATTGCTCAGCAAGGCGGCGGAAAACGAAGACGACACGCAGACACTGATTCGTTTTCTGAATGCATTTGTCGATCTGCCCGTGGGTGACCAAGCCGGTCAGCTGTTGGTCGGACGTCTCGATCCGAACAAACAAGCTCTCGCGCAGGAATTGCTGCTCCGCCGACTGCGGCGCTCGGCCGACCGCAACATCTCCGGTTTCGCAACGGCAAGTTTGGCGTCGTTGTATATCGACCGCAAACAATCGATGGCTGCGGCGGCCATGTTGGATGAGCTGGCCACCCGCTGGAACGACGTGGTTTGCCTCGACGAAAAAACCGGACGGCAACTCGTCGAAGAATGGCGAGCCGCCGAAGAGATTGCCAAACTGCTCGAAGAGAAGTCGGTGTGGCCCGGGGAGAAAATTGAAGCAAAGAAAGTGGCACGGCAGGGGTCCGTCCGACGGCAATACCCAGTGAGGATTATCGGACCAAGCGGGCCGTTGGGAGAAAGCTGGACGCTTGCTCTCGATTCGCGACGGCAGAGTTTGATGGCCCACGACGAGAACGGCAAGGTGCTATGGAAAGTGGCAACGGGAAACCTGCAATCAGCGATTTCCAATGTCTACGGAAACTACGCCCGCGTGAACGGTCACCTGTTGATCGTCGTGTTCGGCTCGCACTTCATCGTGCTGGATGCATTTCAGGAAGAAAATGGAGGCCCGCGGATTTTGTGGCAACAAGTTCTCGTGGATGGGTTGAAGGGCCAAACGCGAAATATCCCGGTCCAATTCCGACAATTGATGGGTCCCGGTGGTGTGCGAATTATGACGGTCCAAGATCGAAACGGTCGCCCATTGGGTAAGGTGGTTCCCATCGACGACAGCCTGATTTGCTATCAGGTGGGGACGCGGTTGGTTGCAGCCAACCCGCTGACCGGGGAAACACTGTGGGAACGACGATCGGTGGCGCGCGGCAGCGATCTCTTTGGAGATCGGGAGTTTGTTTTTGTGGTGGCCCCGAACACGAAAGAAGCGGTCGTTTTGCGGGCAGCCGATGGCGAGCAGGTCGCGACGCGTCCGTTACCGCAGGACGGGACGCAGCTATCGAAACAGGGCCGCAACGTGCTGGTGTGGACCGGCCGAACGCTGCAGAAGTTCGACGTGTGGACCGGCAAGAACATCTGGGGAAAACGGGTTCCGCCCGGCTCAAAAGCGATCGCTATGGAGCAGGGTGAGAACGCGGTAGCCGTGCTGAATCCTCATCAGGGGAACTTCGCAATTTTCGATGCCGACGACGGCAAACTTCTCATCGACACCTCAATCGAGCCCGACGGCCAGATCGATTCGTTCCTGGTACTGCGAAATCGCGACCGCTACACCCTGCTGACGCACAGTACGAAAAAACAGGCAAACGGGGTGCAGGTCGTTTCCATCAATAACAGCCCGTTGGTCAACGGTTACGTTTATGGTTTTGACCGCAAGACGGGCCGAAAGATCTGGACCACCCGAGTTGAAGATCAGTCGTTCGACGTGAATCAGCCGGCTGGCTTGCCCGTGTTGGTTTTCACGGCACGAACCTATCGCCCATTTCAACGCGCACCGGCCTTCAATCGCAATCAATATTCCCTCGCGGTGATCGACAAGCGAAACGGTCGCAGCATTTTCAGTGAGGCCAACGAGCAATCGTTGTCGCAGTTCGAGGTCACAGCCGACCCCGCAGAGAAGAGGATGACCGTGAACTTCTACCGGTCGTCGCTGCATCTGAACATGATCAACGAGCCGCTCGCCAGTCCAGTGAAAGCAAAACGTCCCGTTGAAGGCTCTGGCGGCAAGTAGAGCACGGCCAACGACCGATTTATTGGCCAATTTCAACCGACGACGTCGGCAAGGGGGGCATCCTGGCGGCCCCTTCGATCACGATCGGCTGACTTGAGACGGCTTCCGGCTCCAATGTCGCCTCGCCAATCTGGCGACCGATTGCGTGAAGCAGGCGAACCTGGGCACGGTTGTACCGGATGACAGCAGCGATGTAGTCCTCGCGCGAGCTGGTCAGTGCCTGCAGGGCGTTCAGTGCTTCTAACGGTAACCCTTCCAGTCCACGAATTCGGGCGACGTTCTTTCGATGCGAATCCTGGGATAGCTCAACATTCGTTTCGGCCAGGTTCAACTGTTTGCGCTGAGCGTGCATCTCGTGGAACGCCTTGGCGACGTCAGCCGCCACGACATCGCGGATTCGGGAGTTTGCAAAGGCCGATTGTCGGAATCGGCTGCGTTGTTCTCGCTGTGCCGCACGGGCACCAAAACCAAGATTCTTGAGTTGCCAGACGGCAAGCAGGTCAAAGTCACTCCGACCGTCGAGCTGATTGAGATCGTCATTCACCCCGCCGCCAAAACCGCCGGCAGAAGCACCAACATGCACGCTGGGCAACAACGGCCGCCAATACTCAGCGCGGAGCCGCTCCCGATTCAACTCCAATTCTGCCTGATGCTCGGCCAATTCCGGTCGAAACATGTGGGCATGAGCAACCAGAGCAGAAAGCGATTCCTGCTCCGAAACAAATTCGACAGCAGCAGGCTTATCCTCGAAAACGACCAGCTCCGTCTCGGAGCCAAGTCGCAGGATTCTTGCCAGTTCGACGCCTGCAATTTTGGCAGCCGTTTCGGCGCGAATGATCGCCTGTTTTCGACGGGAAGTCTCGACGCGAGCGCGCGATGTATCGGCCTGTGAGCCTTTGCCGGCGGCCACGAAGGAATCGGTGAGTTTCTCAAACTTTCGGGCATCTTCGAGGTTCAACTGCGCCATGGCGAGTTGCCCCTGCGCCCCAACCAACTGATAGTAGGCGTCGGCTGCATCGCGAAGTGTGTCGTTGAACTCCACCGTCTCGCGTGCCTGTTCGGCCTGAACGACCTGCCGCGCCGCGAGCGGGGAGAAGATCGCATCAGTGAGAGACAAATCGACCATCAATCGCGCCGGTCCCCCGGCACCGCCCGTCAGAGGAGCCTGACTGAGATTGGCACCACCACCGACGAACAGCGAGTTTCTACTGACGTCGAGTACTTGACCCGGCGTCGCTTGAATCTGCCCATCGTGCTTGGTGTAGCCGATGCCTCCGTTTAACGATGGCAGCCAAAGCAGCTTCGCCGCGTCGAGTCTGGCACGCGCCTCTTGAACCTTCTCGGCAGCAATCTGCACATCCCAGTTTTCGGCACCAGACAATCGCAGTGCCGTCGGCAGATCGATTGGGAAGGCATTCGTAGCCGACTCAGTCAGAATGACGGATTCATCCGCGGCAGGCTGTGCCAATTCCGCATGGCCGTTGATCAGTTTCGCGCTGCCGAAAGGTGTCCCCTGCTGGATAAGCGTCGGCATTCGGAACGCACTGACCGTGGCAGTCGTAGCGCGTTGGGATTTGGTTTTCTTATCGCCCGAGACCTGACGGACGATCGTTTGTCCGGCTTTCGCTGGAGGCCGTTTCGATGACTTCTTCGCATCCGACCACTTCCGACCTGAGTCGAGCGCTGGTTTCGGGGCCTCAGCGGTAGCTGACTCTGCGAGGATTCCCGGTTTGGTTGCTGCGTGACCCTCGAGTTCTTGTCCAGGGGTGCCGATAGCCAAATGCATCTGGCAACCGCTCAGCAGGCCGAAGACGGCAAGCAGCGGAAGGAATTGTGTGATTGGCCGAAGGTTAGACATCGATACAGACCGTTAGACAGATGCGGGTCAGCTTGTATCGGTCATATCGGCTGTAGGGATTGTGGAACTGTGGTAGCTTTGGTAACTACGGCGATTTAATGGAGGTTTTCTGGCCGTCTTTGAGTTTGCCGATGTCGGATTTGACCACGGTATCGCCGATTTCCAGTCCGTGACTTATCCCAACCTCTTCCGCGTCGTTGAATGCGACGTCAACTGCGCGTTTTTCACAGACGCCCGCAGCATCGACCACCATCACAAACGACTGCCCTGCATCGTCTTCGGCGAGGGCCGATGTAGGAATGACAGGTATCTTGTCCCACTTCTTGATGGTGATGCGAATACTGCCGTACATTCCCGCTTCGAGGCTAACGTCCTCGCCTGTGGATCGGTTCGTGAGAACAGGATTTGTGAAATCGATGTGAATCCGCATCATGCGAGTTTCTCGATCAAGCGCAATCGCTGCGCGATCGACGCGCCCGGGAATGCTGGCGCCCGGCAGCCCGCCGATACTGTGGAAAACGGCCTGCTGTCCGACGCGAATACGGGTCGTGTTGACGCTGGGAACCACCGCTTCGATGCGGACTTTGTCGGTTCTGGTGATCTCAAACAACGCCATTGCGCCGGAATTGCTCGTGGCCGGCCGCACGAACGCACCGTTGTCTACCAAGCGTTTTGTAATCCTGCCGTCGTACGGTGCCCGGATCGTCGAATAGCCGTCCATGACATTCGCGATTTCGAGATCAGCTTTGGCAACATCGACATGGGCATCAGCGCTCTTTTTGTCCGCCTCGGCTTTCTTAACCATTTCGTCAGCAACTGCTACGAGTGATTTCGCTTTCGTAACCCCCGCTTCGGCGCTGGTCACTGCGGCTTCTGCGGCGGCAAGCCCGAATTCCGCTTCGAGTTTATTGTCTTCGCCGACGGCACCGTCGTTATACAGCTTTACGATCCGTCGATGTGCCGTTTCACGCAATTGCTTCAAAGCCAGCTTTTCCTTCACCATCGCGTCGGCTTCCGAAACTTCAGCATTTCGCCGTTCCACCTCAGCTTTGGCTTGGGCGATGGCGGCGATTGCCTGCGACACGGCGCTGTTTGCCTGCGTGAGCAGCGCGGCCTTCTGTTTCACCTCGCCGGCAATTTCGGGGATGTCGAGCTCGGCCAGCACGGTGCCTTCCGTAACGATCGAGCCGATGTCGATTTCTTTATCGTCGCTGTCGTCCCTGTTCACCGGTTGGCCATCGCTGTTCATAATCTGATCGACGTACCCGCCCAGTTTTGCCATCAGTTCGGTCGTCTCGTATCCGTGCACCGAAGCACCGGGCAGTTCGATTTCTTCGACATGCGGTTTCCCACGAACGTAGTGCACTTCGTGAGTTGTTTGGCCACCCGACGATGAACTCGCCGTCGAACCTCCTGTACCGTCACCTGTCCCCGGCGTCGCATCGGCGCCGTTACAGCCGACCAGAAGCAGAGTCGCAAAGGCAACACCAATCAGTTGGCACAGAATTGGACAACGCATCGTATTATCTCTTTCTGATGACGCAAAAGATCACTCGCGTGATTGTTATTTGATCGAAGGACTCGTGCATTGTCAGCCCCAATCCCTTGGACAGAAACACGAGATCGTAACCCGAAGCGTAAGTTGTGAAGTTGCGCACTTGGCTTGACGTGAGACAAAAACCCCGAGTAGTTAAGCCTGAAGCGCAAGCGAAGGAGCTTGCTGGCATCGCGCTGGAACCATCCTTCGCTTGCGCTTCAGGCTTCGATAAACGGGAGGCTTTTCGTCCTTTCTCCAATCGGAACACTGAAATGCGCAACTTCAAACAGCGTAAGCGAGGACGAAACAGCAATCCACGCCATTCTTATGCCCAACCGGGTTCAGGCTCCTGATCCCTCTTCGGCGCACGTTTTATAATCACATATAAACAGGGGACAACAAATTTCGGCAGCAACGTCGCGGCGATCACGCCCCCCACAATCGTTCGAGCAAGCGGAATGTCGGCTTCGCCGCCGGCAAATCCAATCGCCATCGGTAGCAGCGCCAAAATCGTGGTGACCGAAGTCATCAGGATCGGGCGAAAACGGACGATGGCCGCATCGACAATCGCTTCAGAAACGGTGGCCCCTTCGGAGAGGCGATGGTTGGCAAAGTCCAAAAGCACAATCGTATATTCCACCACAATGCCAATCATCATGATGATCCCCATGAACGACTGAATGTTCAATCGCGTGTTGGTGAGATACAGAATCGCAGCCACGCCAATGAAGCCGAGCGGCACGGTGACCAGCACGATGAATGGATCGACGAACGATCGAAACTGCCCGACCATGACCAGATAAACGAGAACCGTGGCCAACACCATACCGAGCGCAAAATCGACGAACGAGTCGCGCATCGAACGTACTTCGCCCTGCATCTCGACCATGAATCCCGAATAGTCGTTGCCTTCGATGGCATAGCGGGTCGGCTCGTTCAGCCCCACGGCAGCGAGGGTTCCCTGCAGCCATTCGGGATACCGGGATGCCGCACTGCGGGTGTCTTTTACCGGACGCAGTTTCAGCGTAGCATCGGATTTCTGCAATTCCCGCTCGATGTTCGCGACAACGCTGCCGAGATCGTAGCCGGTTTCGACGTTGGCAAAGACATCGGTCACACGGACGATGTTACGGTGATTGATGACGTTGGGAACTTTTTTATTTGTGTGCAGTTTGGCAACATCCTGCAGGTAGACGATTGGACTGCCATCCTTGCTGCCCTTCACCGGAATGTACCGCAGCGTATCGAGTGAGTCGATTTTCTCCTCGAAATACTGCGTGCCAAGAAAGTAGTGATTGCCGTTCTGCGGATTGATCCAGAAAGCGGGATCGAAATTGATGGAACTGTTCGTCGCAGAAACCAGCGATTTCATTACCAACTCGGGCGTGACTCCGCGATCGGCGGCGGCAACGCGATCGATTTCCACTTCGATCATCGGATAATCGGCTCGCTGGGCAATGCGGACGTCCGTTGTCCCTTCGACGCGATTGACTGCGGCAACCAGCTCCCTGGCGATTCCTTGTGCGGTGTCAATGTCGCGACCGGCGATTTGCAGGTGAATTGGCGAGGGTTCGCCCATATTGAGGGCCGCCGTCAGAATTCCGCCGGTGTTGAACGCGAATTCGATTTTGGGAAATTTTTCATTGAGACGATTGCGGAGCCGGGAGACAATTTCGAAGACGTCCGGCGCACCAGGTTTCTGCTCGAGTTCAACCAGAATGAACGAGTCCATTGCCCCGGTGTTCGGACTGTACGCGGCGGGCCAGTCGAGCAGCACGCCGATATTCGAAATCAGCGTCTTACAATTCGAGGCTGCTTTGGCGTTTGTGACTTCATCCGCCGTCAGCGTTCTGTTGGCTCCGCCGGCAAATTTGTTCCGCGTGATCGGGTAGACGGTGTCGGCGGTCGGGTTGTCGGGAGCGGGGTCGCCCACTTCTTCGACAATGAAGTTTTCAATCTGTTTGATCAGTTTTTCGGACACCTCAATCCGAGTTCCGGACGGAGCGCGGACGTAAACTGTGAATTGGCCCGAATCAACCGGCGGAAACAGCTCGCGGCCGATGTTCGACATCAGCCACATCGATCCGACGAACAACATAGCAGCGGTGCCGAGAATCCACCACTTCCTGCGCAGCGAACCCAGCAGCAGCACGCGATAGCCTCGAACCAGCCAATTGAGTTCTTCGGTGGGCGGTTGCTGACCAACTGAGTTGGACGCCCCGTCGGCAGTCCCTTTCTTTTTCGGCCGCATAAACTTGGCCGCCGCCACGGGGACGAAGAAAATGGCGATGAGGTATGAAGCAATGACCGCAAAGAGGACGGCCATCGAGAGCGGCGCGAACAGATATTTTGCCAACCCCGAGAGAAAGATCACCGGGAAGAAGACGACGATAAACGTCACGGTGGAAACGAATAGCGGGACCGAGACTTCGCGGGTGCCATCGAATGCGGCCTGCAAGGGGCCTTTGGTTCCCAAGTGCATGTGGCGTTCGATATTATCGATAACGACGATGGCCTGATCGATGAGAATGCCGACCGCGAGCGCGAGACCTCCCAGCGTCATGGCATTGATGGTATTCCCGGTGAAATACAGGCCGATTAACGAAGTCAGGATGGCGATCGGTATCGCCAGAATGATGACGAACGTCGATGCCAGGTTTCGCAGAAAGAACAACACAACAAGTCCCGCGAAGATCGCTCCCAGAATCCCCGCGACCCACAAAGCCCACACGCTTTCGCGCACCTTGACCGACTGATCCATAACGACGTTCAACGTCAGGTTGGCCATTTTGGGATCGGGGGTGCCGTCGGACAGCCGGGTCTCTTCCTGCAGGCGGGCGAGGATTTCCCCCAGTTTTTCCTGAATGCTATCGACGATTTCGATGGTATTCGATCCCGGCTGACGATAGACGGGAACATACACCAACGTGCGGCCGTTGACGCGAACGATGTTCGATTGAATCTGCTTGCTGTCCTGCACCTCGCCGACATCGCTGAACAGAATCGGCTCGCCGTTGGCGCCAATCTTGATCGGCGCGTCGTTGAGCGTCGCCACCTGATCGGGGATGGCGTTTGTGTAGATGTAGAATTCTTTGTCTTTAATCTTCGCACTGCCGGCGGGAATCAAGACGTTTTGCTGACGCAGCGCCGCATGCACTTCGAGAATGGAAATATTGTACGCCCGCAGTTTTTCTGGATCGACATAGGCCAGAATTCGTCGCAGTGCGCCACCGTTAACCGCCGGCGCGATCACACCCGAAATCGACTGCAGGTTGTTTCGCAGATTCTTGTAGGCAATATCGTACAGTTCCGAATCATTCATGTCGGGGTTCGAGACCGACACCAGGCATAGCGGAACACTGGCCGTTGGATCGAACGGCATCACCATGGGCGGAATGGTGCCCGGCGGGAGATAGAACATGTCGCTCATGGCGTACATACTCACCTGCGCCAGCGCTTCCGAACTGGAAACGTCTGGATGGAAGAAATCCTTGACGATGCAAACGCCCTGCATCGCCTTGGCTTCCTGATGTTCAATTCCCGACGACTGCCCCGTCCAACGCTGCAGCCGACTCATGATGTCGCCTTCCATCACCTCGGGCGGCATGCCGGGATAGAAAGTGACAATCTGAACGGCCGACGTCTTATATGTTGGCAGCAGATCGGCCGGAATTCGTGCCAAGCTGATCGCGCCGATGACGGCAACCATCAACACGAGAACGAGAACCAGATAGGGATTCTTGAGGGCGATACGAATCATCGGAGCAGTCCAGGAATCGTTGACACGAGTCGAGCGCAAGCGCGCCGGCATCGCCGCTGTTCAAGACACACGACGAGTGAAGGGGGGAAGTGTCCACGATTTGGCGAATTTCCGCAATCCGCGTTTTCTGTGGCGACCCAAAGTGGGGGTTTCCCTCACTCAAAGCGCAGTCATCGACCGAGCAAACGGCCGGCGCAGCCGCAATGGTAGGAGATGCCCCGATGAATTGCGCCCCATTTTGGATAAAAAGGGACTCTTAGTGGTTTAGGTCGGCAGGGGCGAGTGCGGTTTGCGAATTGGCGCAAGCGACCTCGGCTGGGAGGCATACGTTGCCCGCACGATCAGCAGAGGTTCGGGTGATGGGAGAGCCGACTGGCCCCCCCATCGCCCTCCCGCGCAGAAACGGGGGAAGGTTCCAACCGTCCCTACGGCGTGATGAACAAGGGGGGCGCGGGGCGAGCGTTCGCTTCGCGTTCAATTTTCTTTTCCGCTGCGGGTGCCGGCAGCGGTTTCGGCTGCTCGGCGGGCGTAGTTTCTGGCAGCGACTCTGGCGCGACGCCGGGTGCCGGTGGTGGGGCGCTCGGATCGGTGGGCGGCATGGAGATGGCATCTTCAATCAGGCCACGTGAAGAAGGCGCAGCGACCCATCCAGAAGTTTCCGTTTCGCCAGCACAAACCGGCCTGGAATTACAGCATCTTTGCTGCGCACACTCACATCCAGACAAGCAAGCAAACGCCAGCAATCCGGTCGAAACAAGCATGGCTCGAAAAGTCACAGGGCATCCCTTTCCGGGGAATCGGCTACTCCAGCCGGAATGGTGTAAATAACCGTTACGAATGTCGAACTCGGCACAACTGAAAGAATCGGAATCACCGGGAGGAATCGTCGAGTCCAATCCCTGCAATCGGAAGAATGCCCCAAGCGGGAGATGCGGTTGTGACGGTTACGAAGTTTGAGGGGAAATCGCGGTTCTGAAACCGGGCGGACATCACCGCCATCGCTGCGCGTAAAAAAAACCGCCGGTGCTGCCGGCGGGTTCGTTGCTCGTTGGAAATGCAGCACACTCCGTCATCTATTCCTTCTCGACAATCCAAATGTTGCGATATTGCAGCGGGTTGCCGTGGCCCTGCAGTTTGATGGGACCGGGCGTGCCTTCCGGTGCGTTGCGCGAGCCGCCCGTCTTGCCGGTGATTTCCAATTTGTCGTGTACGATTACTCCGTTAAGCCGCAGCGTGATGACTGCGTTCTTGAGTTTTTTTCCGGATTCGTCGGCAACCGCATTGGAGAATTCGACGTCGTAAGTTTGCCACGTTAACGGGGGCAGGCACATGTTGACCAACGTCTCGGCCTTGCTGTAAATGCCTCCGCATTCGTTGTTCTTGCCGTCGAGTCCGAAGGAGTCGAGCACCTGCACCTCATAATGATCGACCTGATAGAACCCGCTGTTGCCACGTCCCTGACCGCGTGCGTCGGGACGATAGGGCAGCATGAACTCGACGTGCATCGTGTAGTTGTTGAATTTGCGTTTGGTCAGAATATCGTGGCCATCGGTGTTGAGAACGGCGTTGCCGGCGTCCAACCGCCCGCCGGTCCACTCGGCGACATCCGACCCACCGAACAAGACGACGGCCCCCTCGGGTGGTTTTGTTCCAATCGTCGGACTCTTGCGAACCGTCTTCGTCAACTTGAATGCGTTGCCGTCATCGGTGGTTCCGGTCAAGGTGTTTCCCGAAATGGTCGCCGTGTACGCTTTCTGTCCTGCGGGTGGAAACTGGCTCGTTGCCGAGAACTCATCGGCTGATTGAGCCAGATAGCGTTTCTTGCCTTCGGCCGGTTTGAAGACGGCTTGACCGTTTTCGAGTCGTCCGTCCATCAGGAGTTTGTTTTTTCCATCCCAGCCGGCGCCGGGCAGTCCGCCGGGAAAAACCACAGCCTGAAATGCCCCTTTGCCGAGCGCAATCACCTGACTACCGAGTTTGCTACCGTCCAGAAGTTTTCCAACGTACTCGCCCTGCATTTTGAAGTCGTCCGGCAGCGACTCGTC
The DNA here is from genome assembly GCA_963581435.1 of Planctomycetota bacterium. GTDB lineage: Bacteria > Planctomycetota > Planctomycetia > Planctomycetales > Planctomycetaceae > JABISG01. The sequence goes on along the minus strand of CAUZOL010000002.1, from coordinate 51,082 downwards.
GTTGGGGTCGGTCCAGGTGCCGTTTGTCTTCTGGGCGAACGCGGCGGCCGACGTCAGCGACAGTCCCGCGAAAACCAGGCAGGTCAGCGAAGCCGTCACGACAATTCTCTTGGCAGCAATGTTCATCAGATGTTCCTTGATTATGCAATCGTGAATTGTGAATTGACCGGGTGTCGGCCGTCTTATTCGGTTTTGTTTCCAGTTGATTCCAAAGTTTCCAACAGGCCGATGACGGCCCAACATGTTCCCTAGTACGTTGCCGTGGGGGTGACGCGATTCGCGGCGTTCTTTTTGGTGCCGTTGACCGTCCACGAGCCGTTTTTCTGTTGCGACTTCACCAGGAAGCTGCAGGCGCGTGCGATCACTGGATCGTCGCCTTTCAGGCCGGATTGGCAGAGTGAATAGATCGCAAGGCCGGTACCGAAGGCGTCGCTATCGTCGGCCGACAGCCACCCCCAGCCACCGTCTTCGTGCTGAGTTTTGAGTAACTGTTTGCGTGTGCGATCCAAAGTTGTGGGGTCACTGCCCTGGCTGTCGAGCAGAAGTTTGACTGCCCACCATTCGGTCGACTTCGCATCTGCCGCTGTTGACAGAAACGTGGATGCTGTTTCCCGCTTCTTTGTCCATCCGGCGTCGGCGATATCTGCCTCATTCAACGTCACCAGTGACCACATTGTCGTGACTTCCCGCGTTTCGCGCGCCGGACGTCGTTGGGTGGGAAGTTGTCCGCGGGGCGTCCAGGATCCATCGGCTGTCTGTGCTGCCGAAAGATGCTTCGCGAATGCACCGAGCCGAAGTTGGATCTGATCGTCGGCGGGGTAATCGCCACGTGCTAACAGCAGTTGATAAATCGTATCGACATTGCTGCTAGCGGTGCCGGGCTCTTTCAGTTCTTCCTTTCTTCTTTGAGGCAGAAAAATTTTGCCAGTTCGTCGCCCATTCGTTCCACTGCTGCAGCCGCTTCGCGTCGATGTCGAAACCACGTTTGGCCGCTGCGTTCAAACTCCACACCATCGCCGGAATCTGATGGCAGGAAACGCATTTCTTTCGCTCGATCCAACCGGCACCCTGACGTTCGACAAACGGTATGCTCTGCTCGACCGACTTACGAATCGCGCTCTCATCGACACGCGATTCAGCGTCGGCCGCATTGGCCGACAGCGTGCCGATGCCCACGACGATCGACAGTGTTAGCAAACGGATCATGAGCGTCGATTCCTGCGTAGCAGTGTGAAGAGAATTCGCGACAACGGCGGTGCAAATCGCCACGGCCGGTCGCAAACCTGTCCCTAACAAGATCGCCTATGCGGCGTTCATTTGTCAACAGCGGGGGTCGGTGCAGCTATGGGCGACTGCTCAGTATCGGCACCGTCTTTCGACGGGACGAGCGATTCCGACTGTTCTTCAGCCGCCTGCTCGGGAGGTCTCGTTGCAACTGTGGAAGGGGCTGCTTCGCCTTCAATCACAGTCGTATCCACCGTAGGAAGTTTCTGTAGCGAGCGCAAGTTTTCCCCCAGATCGAGCCGCCAGAGGGAGCCGTCACGTTCGAGCAGAACGTGGTCGGCCAGGATGTCGTGAACGACGGCGATAAAATCATCAACCTTTAGGTCATCTCCTTTTCGAATTACCAGACGATCATCCGCCGACTTGCCGTACAACCACGCTTGCGGTTCATCATCGACGACAATCGAACCGCGCAATCTCGTCTCGGCAACGCGATCAGTTTTCACGACGGGTCGAGGCCGCGTGGATGGCCCATTCCACGTGGGGGACGGTTTCACAAAGGGACTGTTTTTGACGAATGTTTCGAAGTCCTTTGCAGTCCACGATGCATACTCCGGGTGAATTGTCGCCAGCTCGATCACGTCATCCGCCTTGTGCTGACTCTTCGATGTTTCATCTTCACCCCGAAGAACGGTCCACTGTGACTCATCCACGTCGGTCACCGTCAGGAATTCATTTCCAATACGAATTCGGTAGCCCGACTTCTTGGGAAAGCGGCTGCCCTTGGCGGCTTCAATGGTCAGAGTCGTGGACGAGGAACCAACATCCTGCTTGAGTTTCACCTGCGGAAACAGCGTGGATCGCTTCGGTGCGGATGCAAACGATAACCCTTCGGCCGTCAACGAGATCGCCAGTTGAGGATCGCCGCTGTTTGCTGGCGAATCGATGTTGAGATCGACCACGCGGTGGGCCAGATTGCTGCGGTAGAAAAGATAGAGAAACCGGCTCAGTTCGCTGAGGGTTGCCTTGAATTCGAGCGAAACGAGTACGCCGGTGAACAGGTCGCCGCGCACGCTCTTGCGCCGCGATACCGAGCGGCGCCCCGGAATGACGACCGGTTTCTCAATGCCAGCCATATTTGTCAGGTCGTCTAACCAAACCTGATACTGCCGTTGTGCATCGAGTGCGTTGGGGGGAAGCGATCTGCCGCGGGACTGCTTGAAGGTCTGCCCGGCCAGTTTGAGACGCTTGATATCGGCCGCTTTATCCGCCAGCTTTTCTTCGACCGCGTTGAGTTCCGCGCGGGCGTCGGTAATCGGATCGAAGAATATGCCGCTGATCATCGGCAGACCCCTCCATAGCAGCAGGACGGCAACCGCTGAGAAGAGTAGGAGTTTTTCACGTTTTTGCATATCAGTTTCCAATTCGCTGCAGGCAACTGCGTCTTTGACGATGCCAGCGGGTTGCGACATCGTGCGGGCAGTGGTCATTGTGCCGCGCGTTTGTTTTTCGTTGGTGTCGCAACTGTCTTGGCGATGGTTAGATCGAGTTCCAGCTGGAATCGGTATGGGTATTCGCTGTCCTTCGAGGTTCGCGGAACCGATTGTGGCTGCACGCGGTAGCCGCGTTCTGAAAGTCGCTGATAGAGGTCGAACACATCGTCATCGCTGCGGGCAAATCCGTCGGCATGAACGTGTCCTGCCGAATTGCCGGCCCTTGGTGTGAAGCGATAGTTTTGCAGATAGATGCGATCGGTTCCGGGCAGTACCTCGTTAAGGTGCGTCATGCGGGCCAACCAATCATCGCTGTGGGTTTGCCATTCGTTGATGACATTGGCCGCCTCGACCGTGGGTCGACCCGACTTAATCATCCGGTCGAACTCGGCAAGTTGCTCATCGGCATCGTCGATATCCTGATGCAGCGACGAGGCCCACCACTGTGTTGCACCGAAGGCGGCTGCGATGGCCAACACGACGGAGGCCGCGATCAGTCCAATTTTCTGTTTTCGACGGTCGGGCCGCACAATTGCCTTGCGGGGATTGAGAAAATCAACCGCCTCGATCATCGGTTGTCCGGCGGCCATCAGCAGGCCCAATGGAGCACCGAACGGCGTGTGACTCAGGGCGTCGCCTTCGTCGAGCATGAAGACGTCTTCACCCGGTTTGGCTTCCGGGCTGGCGTTCACGTCCTGTCGGCTGCTCACATCCGAAACAATACTCACGTCTTGGCCGGCGAGCGGATCGATCATATCGACATCACAGTCGAGATGATCGGCCATTGTCTGGCGCAACGTCTGCTGCTCGTTTTCACTGCCAACGACCCACGCCCGAGCGACGCTGTTTCCGGCGTCTGCTTGCGAGTGTGCGCCGAGCGCCCGACGAATCTCGGCCGCTGCCAGATGGCTGTCCTGTTGGACGTCGCTTCCGGTCAATTGTGTGGAATGCGTAAACAGCAAATGGCGGCTGCGCATCAAGGAAATCTCAATCCGCTTGCCATCGCGCGCCACCGTCAACGTGGTGTCGTCCGAGGCGAGGTTCCGATCGCGTTCAGTTCTGGCGACCAACTCGGCCGTCGCCACGGAACTCACTGCAACCTGCTCCAATTCCAAACCGGCGGCCCGGACGACTTCATGCAGCACGTCCAGCTTTTCGCGGTCGAACGTAAACATTAACACGGCGCGAGACGTGTCCCCCTCAACCCGTGGGAGGGGAAGGAAATCCAGCACGAGACTATCGAGAGACGTGGAAATCCTGGTTTCCGCTTGCAGCCGAACGAGATCGGGAAGTTCTTCATCGGGGACATCGGGGACGTCGATTTGTCGCACGACGACTTCTTCTCGGGGCAACGAAACGAGAACCTTCCGCGCAGCGATTCCCAGACGCGCAAGTTCGCCTTTGAGCCATTCGCCCGTCTGACGATTGTTCGCTGCATCGTCGGAATCGAATGTTGGCCAGGTCAACTCGAAGCAGCGGCGCACGCGAACGCGGCCCTTCGAGGCAGTCGCCTCCAGGCCGTTCAGTGTTCGCTTTTCCCAGTCCAGGGCGATAAATTCCGCCATCAATTGGTCTCCGGCTGTCGTTGAAGTCAATCAGTTCATTGTCGCCGCCGCCGCAAGCAGACACAAGATGCGAGGCAACACGGCCCGCGCATCGGGTCGGTTCACGGTTCCGTCTGTTCGGATTGCTGTGGTTGTAGTCCATAGCCGATCCCCAAATCGGTCAGGTCGCGGATCGATACGATTCTCGGCGGATCTTGTGTGGCATCGATAATGGCTTCCAACCGCGTCGCCGGACCGCCCGCCTCGAAATAACCGACCGACTGCACGCGGTAAACGTCGCCGCGCGATGTCATGTAACGGTCCAGAGTGCGCATCTCCTCAAGTTCGACCAACCCTTCACTCAATAGCCAACCGGTCGTCGAACGTGGTCCACCGGAATCGAATGCCGACGGGTCACCGGCCGCCTGTGCGCCAATAATCGCCTCGACCACCTGCTCATCGATATCGGGGATGGCCAGCAGAACTTCGCGAGGCGCCTGCGCGATGTTGATGCGGCCTTCGATGAATTCTTCTGATGATGTCGTCAACTTATCGAGCAATGTCGGCAGATAGGATTCGATGTCTCCCGGCTCGTCCTGCCACGGGCTTTCGATTGTCTTCTCCTGCCCATCAACATCAGCGGTGACCGTGCTGCCCACCAGATCGTAAAGCGAATTGATCTCATTGGATCCGCCGCCCGAGAGATTCAACCCGCCCCGCGTCTCACCACCACTCGCCGTTTGCGAGCCTCCACCACCACCGCTCGCCCCGCTTGTTTGTCCGCCGCCACCACTACGACCGGCTGGTGCGGCGGGTCCCTGGCCGGTATCACTGTCACCGTTTTCGCCATCGGGTCCATTCAGCCGGTAAGCAGTGACGAACAGTGCTTCGTCGCTGCCAAACTCTTCTTCGATTGCGTCGTACAATGCGACCAGGTCGTCCTGATTGATGTCGACTCGCAGTTCTCGGTCGGCGCGAAGATTGGCCTCGCGGCTGACAACCGTGAAGTACGTACTCCAACCACGGTCGAGTACGCCGTCGGCGTTGTCGTACGGAAGGCTGGCCTCGCCGTCGTTTTCGTTGGCATCCAACAAACCGTTTCGGTTGACGTCTTCGCCATACAACATCGAGCTGGTGACACCACGCACGCGGAGCAGTTCATCGAGCGTTTCGAGTTTGCCGTTCTTCGTTTCATACGGCGGATTGAGTGTGCCGTAATACTCGTTCTCCGCCCCCGATAGCCGCGGCGTTTCGTCTTCGTCCAGCCAGTCGAGAATTGCATCGGCAATGTCCACGGTCATGCTGGGTATTGCCATCAACATCTCCTGCTGCTGTTCTTCATCTGCATCACCGCCGCCAGCTAAATCTTCCTGCTCGTCGTCGGCCGAGTTCAGGCTGAGAAGCGTATTCAAATTCAGCTTGCTCGATTCATCGATCAGGCCGAACCGAATCGGATTCGCGCCGGTGTCGTTTTCACGTGCAGCGACGATGCAGAACGCTCCCCGACCGCGCGCCGTTTCGGAGTCGGCCATCAAAAGGTAAAACAAATCGGGATTGTCGTACAGATTGGGGCGCGAGAATTCATCGGTCGGCTCTCCGAGAATCGCCGCCACCAATTCGATTCCCGAGTCGGCATAGGCGCGCGACCGCACATCCCGCTCGTACATCACAGTCGATTGGAGTTCCGACAGCATGATTTGAGTGAAGGTGTAACAACCCAGCGTGAGCAGCATGACGACAACCAGCACAACAACCAGCACGCTGGCTCGGCGCATCGCTCCCACAACCGAATGACGGGCGGTGTTCGCGTTGTTATGTCGGGAACGTGGATTCATGAGACGTGTTGCCTGTAACAATCACTAGCTGTCGGCTATTCCTCTTCCAGATACGGTACCGCCGTCGGCACGGCGACGACAAAACGATACAGCCGCGACTGCCGTGGTTCGGCCGCCACCGTATTACCGGTCGATTGCGAATCGATTCCAATTGTGATTTCAATGGCGGCGGGCAGCCGTTCGTACGTCACGGTGTCCCAGGCATCCAGCCATGTAACGCCATCGGAATAGCGAAACTGCAGGAAGTCCACTTCGCCGGCAAGCAGTGTGGTTTGTTGTGCCAATGCTTCCATATTGGCCGACGAGTCGGCAAATTCGACAGCCAGCCGGTCGCCTTCCAGTCGCGCCAACCCTTGCACATCACCGCTGCCGGTCGAATCGAGCAAACTTCCGGCGGCCCCCTGCAATCCTTCGGCACCGGGTGTCGCCAGGAAATAGGCGATCGATTTCAGATCGCTGGCCGGCTCGATGGGCAACAGCGATTCCAGCTTACGTGGTGGACGGCCGACGTGAATTACGAGAGTTGTTGAGTCGCCGAAGATCCCAATGCTTTCACCCGAAAACACTTCTGCCGCATCGACCGTCTCGACTTCCTCTACCTCGGCTTCTTCTTCGCCGCTGTCAGCGGCTGCTTCCTCTTCTTCGGCTGGCGGATCGCGGTAAACGACCGATCGAATGTCGATTTCCATTGAACGCAAAATGGCCCGCGACAGCTGGGCTTGCTGGACATCGTCGCGACCGGCTGTTGATACCTGCCGATACATTTCCACGGCGGACAGGATTGCGGTGAACAGCAATAGCGACAGCGACAGCGCAAAGAGAACTTCCAACAGCGTGAAGGCACGCCGTTGGCTTTCCGGCTTGCGCCGCACGTGTTGAAGTTGTTGTGTCCGATTCTGCATACGATTCTGCATTCGCTTACTGGGCCGTTGCTTCTGCCTCTGCCGCCAACTCGGCCGCCCGTTCGGCTGCATCGACGTACAATTGGGGATTGCGAATAAACCGCGTGAGCGTCTCGGTGACCTCAATGGTCTTATCGCGGGTGATGCGTGAAACCGAAATGTCGAGCCGAATCAAATCGGAATGAGGGAGCGCTCCGGCAGAGGTGGATGAAAGGGATGAGTTGGACGACACCAGGGCAGAGTCATCGAAAGACAAAATGTCGAGACCGCCACCTTGCGACGTGCCGCCGACAACTTCGAGACTCCAGACCCAATCTCCGCTGGCCGACGATTCCAGCACGTCGTTATTGACAGATTCCATCAACACGTTGCCCGCGATGATTTCGGCCATTTTTGTCTGGCAAAGCAGCATCGCCTGCGTTCGCAAACGCGACTGCGTTGCCGCCCGGCTGCCGGTGGCAATCAACTGTCCCAGTACGGCCAATGATCCCAACAGGATCGCCAACGACAGTACCACCTCGTACATCGTCAAGCCGTTGCGAACAGGCAAGTTGCGGCTCATAACGAGGACCTCTGCTGAATTCCCCCAACCGTGACGGCGCCGGTCAGTCCGCGAACCGACAGCCGTACGAAACGGTTTTCCTCATCGACGATGTCGAGAGTGGCGTCGGTCGCTGAGCCATCGGGAACAAACAGAATAATGATTTCATCACTCATTGTTGAACCGTCGGCGGTGGACGCGCCTGTGATTGACTGCGGCGTCGAGGATGTCTGATCGTTATCGGTTGACTCGAACCGAAACGATTCCGGCAGTGTGCCTTCCAATGTCGGCAACGAATTTCCTTCAGTCGCTTCGAACGGTGTTACAGAGAAGCGTTGCCCGTTTGCTGTGTAGCTGAATTGGTAGACGAGACCGGAATCGATGGCGCGCAGACGTGAAGCAGCCAGATGATCGCGGACATTTTCCACGACCGTCTGAAACTGGTGGCGCCCGTACATTCTCATCACGCCCGGAAACGCGATGCCTGCCAGAATGAGCAGAATGCCCAGCACAAGCAGCAATTCCAGCAGCGTGTAACCACGTTGCGAGCGTCGGCTATTCTTCGAGTTATTGGCCGCAACGCGTCGCATCGATCAGCGCCTCGTATCAGAGTATTAGAACCCTTCTCTCAGAAACCCGGTTCTTCAAAAAAACCGGGTTTCTCGCTACACTTCGCGGCCAGACTAGCGGCTCTCTTCCAACTCCGACCAGTTATTGATGTCGTCGCCGTTGCCGTCGTCGTCTTTCTTGTTGGGGCCGTTGGACCAGATTCGCGGCTCCATGCTGTCCGTTCCGTCGGTGGACGCTTCCAGCTTGTAGTTCATTGGCTGTTTCCACGGATCCTTGGGGAAGGTCTTTTCGTAAGGCTTCATCGCATTGCCGTCACTATCGACCGGTTCGAGCAGATCGTCCAACGTCTCGGGGTAGGTGGATTCGTGTTCGACGGCATAGAATTCGACCTTGGCTTCCAGTTTCTTGATGGTTGTCTCAGCCGCCAGGATCATTGCTTTCTGCTGCGACCCGGTCAGCTGCGGGACGACGAGTGCAGCGATCACTCCCAGAATGATCAACACCAGCAGCACTTCCAGCAGCGTAAAGCCGCCACGATTCTGTTTTTTCTTCGATTGTTTCTTCATGGTCTTACCTCTGTTCTACGGGCCTTTTGATTGTTTCTCTTGGCGTCCCTGCACGGGGCTTGAATTCTCGGTTTGTTTCTTGCGACGGTCTGTCGATGGGCGACATTGACAAATCGGCTCGAGTGTTTCCTACATGATGCTGGAGCTTTTCAGAATGGGTAACAGCAGCGCAATGACGACAAATAGCACAACGCCTGCCATCGCCGTCAGCAATGCCGGCTCCAGCATGCGGACGAAAATGTCGAGCAGTCGGTTGGTGCGGCGTTCCATGCTGTCGGCAATGTTGATCAGCACCTGTTCCAGGTTGTTCGCTTCTTCGCCAACCGCAATCATTTCGACCACGTCGTCGGGAAACTGCCCACTTCCCGCCAACGGAGATGCCAGCGACTTTCCCTCTGAGATATTCTCGGCAGCCGCGCTAATCGAACGGCTGAGAATAACATTTCCGGTCGCGTCTTTGGCGATGTTCAATGACTGCAAAATGGGCACGCCGTTTCGTAGCAACGTTCCCAGAATTCGGCAGAAGCGGGCAATCGCCAGACTGCGAACGACCGGCCCCAAACCATAAGCGCGAATGCGAAACTCGTCGAGTTTTTCACGTCCGTCATCGGTTTTGAGCCAGGCGAACAGTCCGTATCCACCGGCCGCCAGAACGGCGAGAATCAGCAGCCAGAAATTTTGTGCAAAGTCGCTGGCCCCCAAGAGCAATGTTGTTGCCCACGGCAATTCGTTGTTCTCTTTCAACTCGGCGAAGACCGGCTCGAACTTTGGAACGAAGAAAACCAGCATCAGCGTGACCACAACTGTCATTGCCACCGTTAGAAACGCCGGGTAGATCAATGTGCCGACGACGCGGTTCTTGAGTTCCTGCTGATGTTCGGTGAACGTTGCGATCCGTACGAGGACGTCCTCCATAAAACTGCCTTCTTCGCCGGCCCGCACCATGCTGACGGCCAGCTCGGAAAAGACCTGTGGATGCTGCCGCATCGCCTCGGCCAAGCGACTGCCTTCGGCAATCTGTTCACGAATTTCCTGCAGAACCAGTTTCAATGTCGGGTTGATCGCCTGTCGCTGCAGCAATTCCAGCGACCGCAATAACGGAACGCCCGAACGCAGCAGGTCGGCCAATTGCGTGTAAAAGACAACCAGATGGCGACTCGCCACACGCCGGCGCAGCCGCGACTTTCGGGCGTCGGCGTTCTCGGATTCCTCAACGCGCACGGGAAACAACTGCTGCGTCGCCAGCGAAGAAAGCGCATCGCGCTTGCTGGGCGCTGTCAGCGTCCCGGTCACCTGTTGGCCCGAAAGTTCACGGGCCGTGTATTGGAAGTCAGGCATGAGTTTCGAGTCGAGTGTCGAGAGTCAAGAGCTGAATGTTCGCAGCGAATTGTGACGGGGCGGCCTATCCACTACGTCCCATCCCCTGCCATTCGCGATGTCTGAAACGGACAATGTGAAACGATCGACGGCGGCTGCCGATTGGGGTCACATCAAATAATATCTCCCTTGGTAATTCGCAGCACTTCCTCGACTGTGCTGACTCCCTCACGTACTTTTTGCCAGCCGCATTGCCTCAATGTCATCATGCCGTTCTTGATGGCGAATTCCCGAATCTGGCCGGCGTCGGCGCGATCGATGCACAATCTGCGAACTTCACTGCCGGTTGGCAGCAACTCGAAAATCCCGGTTCGTCCGGTAAACCCGGTGCTGCGGCATTCGCGGCAACCAACGGGCCGCCACAAGGTTCTGGCCGTCTCATATGGAAGGTCGGGAGGGAGGTCTTCCGGACGCGGCGAATACTCTTCTTTGCAAGCGGGACAGAGCACACGCAGCAGTCGTTGCGCGAGGACGCCTTCAAGCGTGCTGGCAACCAGGTACGGTTCGACGCCCATGTCCATCAGGCGAGTGAATGCGCCCGGCGCGTCGTTGGTGTGGAGTGTGCTGAAGACGAGGTGACCGGTCAGTGATGCCTGAATTGCACTTTGCGCCGTTTCTCCGTCACGGATTTCGCCGATGAGGACCACATCCGGATCGTGTCGCAAGATGCTGCGCAGACCGGCTGCAAATGTCAGGCCGATTTTTCCGTGGACCTGAATCTGGCTGATGCCGGGCGTTTGGTATTCGACAGGGTCTTCGACCGTAATAATCTTTGTTGTGTCGTCTTTGATTTCGTTCAACGCGCCGTACAGTGTCGTCGTTTTTCCGCTACCGGTCGGCCCGGTCACCAACACGATGCCGTGCGGCAACGAGATCAGTTCCCGGAACGGCTCGGCGATTTCGGTCGGCATGCCGACGCCCTTCAAATCGAAGGACATGCGGTCCTTATCCAGTAGACGCAACACAACGCCTTCACCATGCAGCATGGGGATGACCGAAGCGCGAACGTCAATTTCTCTTCCGGAAATTCGCAGCTTGATCCGACCATCCTGCGGCAGACGTTTTTCGGCAATGTTCAGCCGCGACATAATCTTCAGTCGCGTGATGATGGCTGCATAAAACTGATTGATTTCCGGTGGGACCGGTTGAGGATGCAGAATGCCATCGACACGAAAGCGAACGCTGAGACCCGAATCGTGCGGTTCGATATGCACATCGCTGGCACGTTGAATCAGCGCCTCGACGAGCAACTCGTTGACCAGCCGGATGACCGATGCCGCAGCCGCGTCGTCGGCGAGTTCACCGGACTGCTCGGAAATGTCTTCGAGCAGTTCGACATCGTCTTCTGCGGCGCGGGCAACCAGTTCGGTGATGGTATCGCCGCCGACTCCCAGATGCTCCTTGATGAGGTGCACCACATCTTCGCGGCAAGCGAGAACGGGCCGCAACTGAAACCCACTCAGCGAACTCAATTCGTCGAGGGCTTCCAGATCGAACGGATCGCTGGTGGCGACATCGACGAATCCATTGACGCGAACCAGCGGAAGCAGCGAATGACGGAAGATGGCCGTCGTGGGGAATTGAACGAGCAATTCCCGATCGACATCGAAGTCTTTCACATCGACGTATCGCATGCCGAGATCGTGGGCGAGCGCTTGCAGCGCCTGTTCTTCGGTCAGGGCACCGATTTCGATGAGCACCTGATCAATGCGTCTTCCCTCGGCCTGTGCGCGCGCAAGTTCCAACTGCTGCTGACTGATTAGTCCGCGTTGGAGCAGGAGCTTGCCAAATTCCATCTGTCGATACCGCTTCTAAGTTTCGTACCAATTGTTGCAGACAAAAAGAACATTCTTTGTGAACTCGAAACGGATTTCGATTTCCGATGTTCGGGAAGCCACCACGACTTCCAATGCGATCTGTTTTCAGTGATCGCGAACACGAGAGCTTTGCCGATCAACGGCCTCTTGTAGGCTGCGGACGGCCGCTGGAACTGCTCGGGGAACTGCCACGCGAGCTGCCACGTGAACCGCCGAAACCTCCGGAACTGCCGCCGCGACTAAACATGCGTTCCCGCCACTCTCTGATGCGGCGTTCGCGATCTGCGTCGGCGCTGGATGAACCCGAGGAGCGGGAGTTTCTACTGTCTTGCGAGTTGTCTTTCGCCTTTGCTTCTGCCGCCGTGAACGTGACCTGTGGATACAGAACGCCGATTGCATTTTGCAGGTAGTCTGTACTGGCTGCTCCAGGGGCAACGATGCGAACCGACCGTCCAGGTGATGGTTCAGTGGATGGGCCTTGTTCGGCCAATCGGCTAATCATGGTTCGCACCATTTGAATCTGAATCGCATCTCCACGCACGATGACACTCTGCCTCGAGGGGTCCATCTGAATCGATGGTGCGGAATCCTTATCATTCTCGTATAACGCTTCGACGGTCATGCTGACGTTGTATCCATTCAGCCCTTCCAGTGGCAAAACGGCCAACGTATCGCCCGTGCCGCCGCCGTCGAGTTGGCGGATGTGTCCCGCAATCTCGTTGTGTTCTTCGGCATTCGCCATGATGTGTAGAGTTTTGTATCTGCCGTCTTCATTAACCACCAACCCCGGATGCAGCACGGTGAGCGTCTTGGAGACTTCCGTCGTTTCGGCATTCTTAATCTTATAGACCTGGAGATACGGCTCTCGTGAACTCCGCCCGCCGACGACGCCGTCAACGTCGGCTGATTCGACGTCGAGCGCCTTGACCATTTCTTCCACAAGTTTCATGTTGGCTGCGGTCGCGTTGACGAGCACGCTATTGGTGCGGTAATCGACGGCCACTTTTGCAGCGGCAGCCGGCGGCTTACCGGCGGCTGCAGGCGTACGCGAAGACGTTCCACCGCCGCGCATTGCGGCGATGAACGCGGCGCGGGGATCGGTTCCGCCGCGGCTGCTGCTGCCGCGGCTGCTGCCACGGCTGCTGCTGCTGGTGGGACCGCGCGGTCCGGCTTCGCTAACATTGGTCACACCGGTATCGACTCCCAACAGGCTGCGAATGATCTCAGCCGCTTCCGCGGCATCGATCTGCTTGAGCTGAAACGCCTTGAATGTCAGTTTGTCGTCGCCGACCTTCGCATCCCCCTTTAAAAGTCCCTCAACGCGGATCAAATTCGCAGCAATGTCGGTGACGATGATGGAATTGGCCGATTCGAGAGGCGCGACTTTTCCTTGTGGCCCCAAGAGCCCTTGCACCTCGGAAGTGGCTTTGGCGATGTCACGGTCGCCGAGCGGCAATGCGACGCGCAACAATTCGGTTTTGCCCCGCTTAGGCAATTCGTCTGGTGTAACCGTTTCGACGAGGTTGGGAGGCACACCCTTGCTGGCATTGAAAACACTGAGAAAGCGATCGTGTCGCACGAGGATGTAGCCGCTCTGCAGCAGCATGCGGTTCATCACGTCGAGCGCCTCGGTCGATGTGTATTTCTGATCGTCATAGTATGTGAACGATCCCGGTGGAACATCCCGCATGTTGAGCGTCAGCCGGGCTGCCTTGGCGAATAGCCTGAGGACGTCGGTCCAGGGAGCTTCCTGGAAGTTGAATTCCAAGGTGGCATTGCCTGACTGATCAGCCTTGGCCGGGGGCGCTGCATTCCCGCTCGTTGCGGCGGTGGATGGTTTGGCTTGTGGTGGAGAATCATCAGCTGCACCAAAGGATGCGACCGTGTTCGCGGTGCGCTTCGCCGGCGCAGTGCTTCGCGATGGTGTGGAAGTCACACTCGGATTTGTGTTCGACGAACCAGGACCCAGGCTTTCGGCCGGAGGTTCCGGAACCATAGTCTTGAGTTCGGCCTTCTGTTGATCGTTGAGTAAGTCCAGCAGCGCCTGCTCGGCTGCCTTCTTTTTTTCTTCGTTCTCGGCGCGGGTCTTGCCGCGAAATTCGGCCCGTTTGCGGAGTTTTTCGCCGATGGAAGTGAGTGCTTTGAGTTGTTCGTCGTAGCCAGCTTTCACCGCCTTAACCTGCTCGCGGTATCCTTCGATGATGGTCTTGATCTTGTCGCGTTGGTCTTTGTTCAAATCCAGTTTGGTCAACGCCGTCTCGCTTTCCAGCACATCGATGGGCGACTGCGGTGGCGCTTCCTCTTCGGACGATTCGCCGGCGAATTGGTTCAGCAGATCGCCGATATCCTGCGCGGTTGCTGGCGCATTGAGCGCGAACAGACCAAGAGACAGCACAAACAGACCTGTCTGGAATCGAGTGCGGTATGCAAGCATGAGAATTCCGTGCCTGGTTAGATGAGCCGGGAGTCTTAGATAAACCAAAAAACTTGGGCGATTGTGGACACCGTTCCCCATTTCGATCGTGGATCGGCACACATGCCGTGTATCAAACCGACGGGGAGTCGGTGAAATACGATCACTTGCCGGTCAGCAGTGGATCTGTCCGGCCCAAGGCGAGCTGTCCGCCTGACTCTATAGTAACGAACGGTTGTAACCATCCACAATTTCAGTGTTCGGATTACCGTCCGGTTTCTCGATTATATTGCGGAATCGACCGCTTTCGCTGGCTGACACGGCCGGCGCACCGACCGTGTCAGCTGCGAGATGCAACAGATTCCATCCGGTTATTCTAGTTATTGTTATTTTGCGGACGACGGTTTCCGCCTTGACCGGGCCGACGGCGACCGAACGAGCCGCGTTCCAATTTGAACTCCGCGCCCTTCAGTTGCTCAAATTGCGTTTTTTGCGACGCGGTCAGCACTTCCATGACCGCCTTGTTGGTCTCCGTCGTAATCTCTTCCCGTTTTTTGCCCAGCTCTGCAAACTTGGCTGCGCGTTCTTCCCGGGGAATGTCTCGTAGGCCGCTGAACAATTCCCGCGTCATTTCTCCCTGGGCATCCACCAGATCTTTGATCTGCTGTTGCTGCTCTTTGGTGATGTTTAGCTTGGCGATGGTGTCCTTGCTTGTTAGAGCCCTGTTGCCCCGCTGTTGCAGCACAATCTGGTCGAGCCGGGCGTTCTGGGTGTCGTTGAGCACTGCGGCGATTTTCTTGCCGGTCTCTTCGGCTGCCTTCGTCATTTTTTCGCGAAGTTCTGTAAATTTTGCTCGGCGTTCATCTTCTGAAAGGTCGCGCAGTCCGGAGAACAATTCCCGACCGCTTGCTCGCGCTGCGTCGGTGATCTCCTTGATCTTTCCGGTTTGCTCTTCGGTAATCTTCAACTCTTTCTGAACCTGTTCGCGTCGCACAAGGTCCGCCTTGGATGTGCCGCCGCCGCCAAACCCACGACCGCCGCGCTGGCCCTGTGCGTAAGATACGGAGCCGGCCACCAGCACAATTGCGAGGCCCATCACAACTAATTTCGCCAACATTGATGATCGAAACATTCTGAATTCCTTCGTCTAAAACAGTGAGGTTACGTGGTAACTCTCTAAACTTGACTTATAAACGCTCTGGGGTCAAATGTTGGGGGGCTGTCTCCGTCGATTTGATGCGTTGTTTTGAATCGCCTGTCTTGCGGTAGCCGAAGCATGATCGCGAACGGCCATGTTCGTGGAAGCGAAGCTCTCCGTTAAATGGTTCTCCAACGAGATTGCGCCATGCGGCCATTTGGTCGGCCGAGAGTATGCTGAGCAACTTGTCATTCGTGCTGCGCAGCGACCGCTTGAAAAGCTCTCTCGATTTCTCCCGTGACTGCCTGTCTTGGTACGGACTGCGATAAGTGTTCTTCAGCGAACGGTAAGCGTCTTCCTTGATCTTCTTGATCGCTGCGATTTGGGAGCCGGTCAATCCGATCCTTGCGGCGACGTCGGGCGAGCTGAATGCCTGTGTGCCTCGCAATTGCAGTGAAATCTGATCCAGCCGTCGCAACTGTTCCGGCTCGAGAATTTTACTGAGTTCCTGCTGCGTCTCTCTTGCACGTTGTTCAAACATGGCCCGCATTTCTTCTCGCGGTTTCTTCCAAAAGGAACGGAAGTCTCGAGATGCCACCCGTCGGCGTTCGGCGAGCGCGTCAATGCCCGCGATTTGCTTTGGTGTGACTGTCAGATGCTCACGCACGGAAATCTGACCGAGTAACGAGATTTGCTCGCTGCCCCGCAGCACCCCCATGTGCCGATAGATTGAGAACAGACCGCGTTGAATGTCGGTGTCGTCGGGATGTTCGAGCGCGAGCTTCTCCTGGACTTCGCGTGCCTGCTCGAATGCGGCCAGTGCATCGGGCTTGGCACCCATCTCGTTGAGAATGCTTGCGAGTCGAAACAAACTGGCGGCCAACTGCGCCCGTGTTGCCGGGTCGTCGCGACACTGTTCCAGGAATTCCTGGTAGTACCCAAGAGAGGCTTCCAACAGCTTCTTGCGAACGTCGTGAATCTCCGGGGTGTCGGCCATCTCCTCTTCACTGACCTGCACAAAGAAATCGAGCATCTGCCGCGCCTGTTGGAAATTCTGTTCGGCACGAGCCCGTTGCCGCGCCTCGGCATCGTAGGCCGATTTGGTTTCCACCTGTTTCTCGGCCAGCAACGTGTAGGCGTTTTCTGTTTTCGAGCGAGCATGTGCCACAAGGATGTTGCTGACCGAAAGGCCGGCGACCGCCATCACCAGTAGCACGACCGCCGAGACGACGATGCTACGATGCCGACGAGACCATTTTGTCGCCCGCTCGGTCAATGTCGGCTTGCGGGCGAGGATGGTCTTGTGTTCCAGGAAGCGTCGTAAATCGTCGGCTAACTCCACCGCTGTTGTGTAGCGGTCGCGTGCTTCTTTCGCCAACGCCTTCTGCAGAATCGTTTCCAAGTCATGCGGAATTCGTTTATTGACCTTGCGCGGCGGGATCGGGTCATCGAAGGCGATGTTCCGCAATAACTCGCGGCGGTCAACGGCACCCCATAATGGCTTGAGGGTCAGCAGTTCGTACAGCGTGGCACCCAACGAATAAATGTCGGTGCGATGATCGACGGCCGTTTGATTCAGCAATGCCTGCTCGGGGCTCATGTATCTCAGCGTGCCAACCATGTCTCCGGTCAGCGTCAGGTTTCCTTCCGACTGGTAGAACGCGAGGCCGAAGTCGGTGACAAACAGGTGGGCATTGCCATCAAGCAGCAGGTTGGCGGGCTTGATGTCCCGATGTACGATGCCGAGCGAATGAGCGTGCTCCAAGGCGTCGGCCGCCTGCAAACCCAGCAGCGACACGGACCGAAAGTATTCGGTCCCGAGAACCGACTGTTCGGTTGAAGCCGTCGCCACCGTACCGGTCAACTGCGTGGCGGCATCGGGCGTCGATCGGTCTGTGATCGCTGATTCATCTGCGAGGGGCGACTCGTCCAGATGCCGAAACACAGAATCGGACACGGAAAACGACTGCTGTCCGGACGCATCACCTTGCTGGCGATCGCTCACGGTTTTCGCCGCGCTGTCGGCGTGAAACCCGGAGAAGGCCAAGTCGCTTTGCCCGGTTTGCTGGTGCAGTTGGGCGATCACTTCGGCCAAGCTCTGCCCTTCAATGAACTGCATGGCGTAATAGTAGACGCCGCGGTTGCAACCGACCGAATAGACGGGAACAATATTCGTGTGATGCAGTAGCGCCGCCGCCTGGGCTTCGCGCTTGAAGCGTTCGAGGTGTTTTGAATCGAGGGCGGCAGCAAACGGCAGGACTTTGAGCGCAACGCGACGGTCGAGCGAAATCTGCACAGCTTCGTAAACAACGCCCATTCCACCGCGGCCGATTTCCCGGAGAATCCGAAAATCGCCCAATCGCCCAGTCATCGCCTCATCGAGTCCATCGACTTGCGATGCACCGGAACCCGATAGCATGCCGGAACCCGACAACTGCATTAGCTGAATTGCGGGAAGGACTTCGCGAAAAACGTCGGCCAAATCGGGATAACGGCTGGCATACTCTTCCACACTCGGCTTCTCGCCCCGCTCCAGACGATCGGTGAACTCATCGGCGACGGCGGCAACCAGCGTTTCCGCGGCGTCATCGTCGGGCGATGCGATGTCCACATTGTCGATTCCGTCGGATTTCATATCTGTGACTCAGTCAATCCAAGCTCGGACAATCGGCGATGCAATCGCAACAATGCGCGGCCATAACGTTTGCGGGCCGTCGCCGACTCTATTTTCAATACGCGTGCCGCTTCGTCGTGTGTTAAACCTTCGTAATGACGCAACAACAATATTTCACGGTCGGGCGGTGGAAGTTCTTCAATCGCGTTTTGGACGCGCGAAGCCAATTCACGGCGACCCGCCTGCTGACTGGGAGTCGACCCCCCGGCTTTCAATGTCTCTCCTTGCTGCACCGATGATTTATTCGGCAACGGCATTTCCAAATCAACCGAACGGCGGACGGCGTGTACGTGACGCCTTCGAATCATTGTTAAACGTTCGCATGCCGTTTTTCTCAGCCACAGACGAAAAGGCATCGGCTTGCGGCGGAGATAATCGGGAAGCCGTCGAAACGCTTCCAGTTGTGTCTCCTGTACAATGTCTGATGGGTCAACCCGTGCTCGCAGTTTCCTGTCGAGCCTCAAATCGACAACTCGCCGAATAAAGGCCCGGTGTCGCAAAAACAACTGCTCGAACGAGCGAGAGTCACTTGCCGACACCCCATTGAGCAGTTCCATCGTGGTGACGGAATCGGCTTTGAAATCGGCCATAAACTCTTACCTGCCTATTACCTGTGGTGGGAACCAAAGCGTGACCGCCGACATCTTCCAATTCTCGCCATTTAATTTAGTGGCAGGCGTGTCGCATCCCTGCCATCCACTCTCTGCGCGGACCACCCCCGCAGCTAAGTATTCAACACCAGCCACTGCAAAACGGACCGTGTTGTCTCGACAAATTCGAGATAATAAAAAAGCTGCAACCATTTATTGTAATGAGAGATACATCACACAAGCCAGCGATGTTGACCGAAATCAGCCGGTTCAGCTTCAAGAACGAACCGCTTTAGGGCGTTGAGATACTCCCGCGACCTGCGGTCCATCATTTCATTGTACTGAATTGACGATCTTGTGGTGTCAAATCCAACAGCTTGTTGTCGCTTTCCTAATTTGCTGTGAGGCTGATTCGGGCCGGTCTTGGGCAGTTCATATTGTCGTGTTGCCAGCGATGTGGGATAACTCCGCCCCGCCACTTAAGTTATAGAAGGGGACATCGCGCCGGTGATTGAGCCGCCATCACAGCAACTCATCAAGATGCTCAGCGAATTCGGCCTGTGCAAGCCGAGCGATTTGAGGCGTTGTCGGCCCTTGGTGCGACGCCTGGCGCACGATCTGCCCGCCTTCGATTCGGTGTGGATCGATGCTCTTGTGCATATCCGCAAGCTGACGCACTTTCAGGCGCGGGAATTGGAGTCGGGGCGTCGCAATCGTTTGCGAGTCGGTCCTTGCGTTCTGCTTGAACGTTTGGGACACAGCGATCAGGCCGAAACGTTTCTAGCCCGCCGAGGCTCGAACCGCGAAAAGTGCATTTTGAAGCTGATCGATGTACCGATTGAAGAGCGATTGTCGAAGCTGGCCGCCCTGCAGGAATTGACCACAGATTTGCGTGGCATTTCGCACCCATCATTCGTCGCTCCTCAGAGTTGCCTCGAACACGATGGCCGACTCGTCGCCATCAGCCGGTATGTGCCGGGGCTTCATTTGGGAGAACTACTCGTTCGCCGTGGCCGATTTGCGGCATCCAACGTGACGGCCATTGCACGGCAAATCATCGATGCGCTGGCGATGCTGGAAACACAAGGACGCGTACATGGCGATATCAATTTGCGGAATGTCCGACTGACTTCAGCCGGCACGGCGGTGCTCATCGATACGGGAGTTGCCACGGCGGTCAGGCCCAAATTGACCATTCACGCCCATCGTCCCCCGGAAAGGTACGACGGAATTGCGCCTGAATTGATCGGAACCGGCAGCCATCCGACTCCGCAGTCCGACTTGTATGCCTTGGGTTGCCTGTTGTGGCAACTGCTTTCCGGCCGTCCCCCGTTTCCGACCGGCGATCCATTGGCGAAACTGGCATCCCACCAGACAAAGACGATTTGCGATGTGAGAGAATGGGCGCCGGACACTCCCGCGGCGCTGGCGGAATTCATCGCATCGATCACCGCGCAAAATCCTCTCGATCGGCCCGCTTCGATCAGTGAAGTTTGCCAACGACTTGGCCCACCAAATCGCGCGGGAAGACGACGGCTGAGTCGGTTTCGCGCAGCGTTTGAGACAGCCGCACCAAGAAACCCTGTCGCCGAATCGTCCGGCGGTGCGCGACGCTGGCCGGTACTATTGGCGTTGCTCATCGTTGCCGGCGTGTCGCTGTCCCTGCTGGATCGCGGTGTCCGCAGCGATCCGTTAAGCATACCCGGGCGAATCGCCGGTTTCGTGCAGAAGACAGCCGCCAACTGGTTCGACGGGAACAAGCAAACCGACGGTTCCCCGTCGGAGCGAATTGCAGATGGCAATGATCGGTCATCGACATTCCAACAACTGCCGCAGCCCGATGCGGACGGCCTCGTGCTGCTCGATTCCAACAAACCCTATGCATGGCGCGCGATCAAATCCGATGCAGCAATTGTCATTCGCGGGAAAGCCGGCTTGAAGCCGTCGATTGCCGTGGGCCAGACTCCCTGCCGCATCGAGGCCGGGAAACTGACGTTGGAAAACGTGCATTTCGTTCGGAAGCCGACGGAGCAAAATGGCGACGCTGCACCGTCGGCGTTGCTGCTTGTCCGCTCTCGGCAGCTAACAATTACCGGGTGCAGTTTCGAGACGCACGATTTGACGTCGCCCACCGACGGTGACGAACCGACTCGATCCGGTCCGGTTGCGATTGCATGGAAGCAGTTTGAGTCGCGACAGGGCGAAGAATATCAGATCGTCGTGCGAGATTCCGTTTTTCTCGGCCGGACGGCGGCACTGATACTTTCCGACGTGCCAACCGCTGTCGAGTGCATTAACAGTGTGAAAATCGGTGGCGGCGCGATGTTCGTGCTGTCCGACAATGTGCCGGCGGGAACACTGCTTTCGTTGCGATTGAAACAATTGACGCTCCGCCAGCCCGAGTGTCTGCTGGAATGGAGATCACCCGCCAACAAAGGCGTAAGCGGTTTCATTGCGATGCAGGCAGACGATTGCGTGTTCGATCTGGCCGAAGGCAGCACCGCCCTGCTGCAGTTTGTGGGCGACACACCGATTGATTCAGCGACGACTCGAATCGAAGTGACGGGTACAGAATCACTGGCACGGCCCGGTTTGGCCATCGCGTCGCAAACAACGTCGGCAGGAAAGAATGTCCCGTTGCGTGATCGCAATATTGTGGAACTCGAGGGAATCACAACTGGCCCGTTCACTTTCGTCGGGCCGGTCAGCATGGCACCCGGCGATGCCGTCATCGATTCGTTCGACATGCCCCGGCGATCTCCCGAACCTCCGGGCATCGATGCGAGCCGGCTCTCGACATCTTCGACCCGTGTCGAGAGACGATTAGCGAATTAACCGCGTGTCTACCGTCGCATTTAGCTGTCTTGCGTGCCCGCCGTGGCTGCGCACACGCCCCGCAAGCGGGTCGCCCAAATGGACTTGAGCTTCACCTCACACCGATGTGCGCAATACCACGTTGCCAGACTGGCGTGCCGATGGCGACAATGTTCGTTATCCTGTGTGTCTGAATTGCGTGCGCTCGGCAATTTTAAAACCCCTCTCCGTCTGGGAGAGGGACAGCTTCAGAGCCGAAGGCGATTGAAGCAGGGTGAGGGCGGCCGACGCACGGAAAAACAGCCCTCACCCCATCCCTCTCCCAGAGGGAGAGGGAGTTTCCAATCCTTTGTATCGTTTATGAGTGTTGAGACAACCGTGAAAACCGTCGATGTGCTGTTTGAAGAGACCGGCAAGACCGTGGAAGATATTGCCGAGCTGACGAACCTGGAAGATGCGCGCGTTGAGGCGATCGCCTTGGGACGCTGGACGCCCAGCCCCGCTGAACGCGCCAAGATCGCCGAGGCATTCGGCGTCTCCACCGACGAGGTGAGTTGGGGACACACCCTGGACCCCCGCAACATCCGCTATCGCCGGTTCGGTTTGCACGAAGACTTCTGAATCGCATTCGAGTTCATAGTGACCGCATTCATGCGGATCGAGCGCGCAGCAGATATTGTGTTGCCCGATTCATGCCAACCGCGCGATCGGGACCGGATCAATCCGGTCACTACAAACCTGCGGCTACGGCCGGTCTGGGATTAATGGACGGCTTTTGAGTAGCATCCCACTCGGTCCGGCGATACCGTAAAACGGAGGATCGCCCGTCGGCGGATCTCGAAAGTTGTCTCAGTTCACCACATTCAGACAAGACAAACATCTCCCGAGGGGAAAAGTGATGCGCGCGTCATCCACGCTGGTTTTGGTTGCAGCCTGCGGAATCTTAATTGCTGCGACGATCTTGCTTTCCGGAAATCAAGCGGACGCTGTCAAACACGCAGAGTCCCAACCGCGTGAACTATGGACGACATCGAAGGTCAAAGGGTCACCCGATCCGCCGGCTCCGTTTCGCGTCGAACTGGCTTTTGCGAATCTCACCTTCAACGAGCCGTTGGCGATGACCAGCGCGCCGGGAACCGATCGACTTTTTGTTGCCGAGCGTTACGGCAAAGTGCTGTCGTTTCCAAACGATCCCAATGTCAAACACGCCGACGTGCTGCTTGACTTGGGTAAAGACAAGGTGATCTACGGCGTCGCCTTCCATCCCAAATTCGGCGAGAACGGTTACTTCTACGTCACGTACATCGACAACCCAAAACAGGAATCTCCGTTCGGCACGCATGTCTCGCGATTCACAATGACGGACAAGGATGCGTTCAAGGCCGACCCCGAGAGCGAACAACTCGTGCTGCGCTGGCCGTCGGGTGGGCATAACGGTGGCTGCCTGAAGTTCGGGCCGGACGGTTTTCTTTACATCGGCACGGGTGATTCCAGCGGCATCAACGATGAAGGGCTGAACGGGCAGGACATTACAAGTCTGTCTGGAGCCATTTTGCGAATCGATGTCGATAACCCCAACGACGAAAACAAGACCTATGGAATTCCGAGCGACAATCCTTTCGTGGAGATTGAAAAGGCGCGGCCGGAAATCTGGGCGTACGGTCTTCGCCAGCCGTGGAAGTTCACGTTCGATACTCAGACCGGCGATTTGTGGACCGGCAACGTCGGGCAGGATTTGTGGGAGATGGTCTTCCGCATCGAACGCGGCGGCAATTACGGTTGGAGTGTGACTGAATCAAGCCATCCCTTCCGCCCCGAACGGTCGCGCGGGCCGTCAGCCATTCTGCCACCCATCGTCGAACACGATCACGCTAATTTTCGTTCGATTACCGGCGGATTTGTGTATCACGGTAAACGTCTGGAGCAATTGCAGGGTGCGTACATCTACGGCGACTACGACACCGGCCGCATCTGGATGCTGCGTTACGATGCCGACACGAAGAAAGTGACCGAACATCGGGAACTGGTCGATTCCAGTTTGCGGCTGGTCGGCTTTGGCGAAGATCATGAGGGCGAGTTGTACCTGGTCGATCATATCAGCGGCCGCATTAACCGGCTGTCACCGAACACGGCCCAGGCATCGACCGACTTCCCACGCAAGCTAAGCCAGACCGGATTGTTTGCATCGGTCGAGGACCACAAACCGGCCGACGGACTGATTCCGTACGAAGTGATTGCCCCGGAATGGGCCGACGGTGCCGACAAGGAACGGTTCGTCGCATTGCCCGGCGATTCACAAATTGAATTCGAGACCTTGACGTATCCGCAACCTGCACCCGGTGCGCCACCCGGCTGGAAGTTTCCAGACGGCACCGTTCTCGTCGAAACGCTTTCGCTTGAAATGACAGCAGGCGATCCGACAAGCAGCCGACGAATCGAAACGCGCATCCTGCATCACGAGCGCACCGCCGGCAGCGAACAAGTGGGCGACCAATATTGGCAGGGATACACCTACATCTGGAACGACGAACAAACCGATGCCGTCCTGCTGGAAGATTCACGTGGCCGCGACCACACTTTTGAGATTCAGGATGCTGAGGCAGATGAAGGAACACGAAAACAAACCTGGCATTTCCCCAGCCGCACCGAATGCACCGTTTGTCACAACATGGCCGCCAAGTATGTGCTGGGCGTGACAACGCACCAACTGAACCGCGACTTCAAACACGACGGCGAAACCGCCAACCAACTGGAACACTTCGATGACCTGGGCTTGTTCACCGAACCGTTATCGAAGCCGGCCGAAGAACTGCCGCGACTGGTCGATTATCACGATGAGAACCAACAACTCGATCTACGGGCACGTTCCTATCTGCACGCCAACTGCTCGCATTGCCATCGCAAGTGGGGCGGAGGCAATGCCAAGTTCCAACTGCTGGCCACTCTCGACTTGAAAGAGACCGGCGCCCTTGATGTGCGGCCGGCACACGGCACGTTTCAAATGACGCAGGCCAAACTGCTCGCCGCCGGCGACCCCTACCGCTCGGTTGCCTTTTATCGCATGGCGAAACTCGGCCCCGGGCGTATGCCACGACTCGGTTCGAATGTGACCGATCAGGCGGGATTGAAACTGATACACGATTGGATTGCCGGCATTCCGGCGTCTGATCAACCCGAGACAGTCGAAAGCGACGAAGGTCTCATCGCAACCAACCTGAAAAAACTTAGTGCCGACAATCTGAATGACAGCGAACGCGGTGAGTTGATCGACCGCCTCTTGGCTTCAACCTCGTTGGCGAGCCAAATGGCGTGGCGAGTCAGCGAAGGAAAGATTCTAGGCGAGCATCGCGAACTTGTGCTTGCCCGTGCGGGCAAACAGGCCGACGGGCAGATTCGCGATCTGTTCGAACGATTCCTGCCGGAAGATGATCGGACCCAACGGCTCGGCAACGTCGTTCAGCCCGAAGAAATTCTCGCATTGAAAGGGAACGCCGAGGAAGGGCGTCGCGTCTTCTTCGATACGGCCGGTGTGCAGTGCAAAAACTGCCACAAGATTCAGGGCAAGGGCAAAGAGGTTGGACCCGACCTCAGCCAGATCGGAAAGAAATACAAACCGGCCGAGCTACTGGAAACGATTCTCAATCCGTCGAAGAAAATCGAGAAGAAGTACCTGCTCTACGTCGCGGAAACAACAGCCGGCAAAGTCCACACGGGCTTGTTGATCAAGAAGACAGAATCCGAAGTCGTGCTGAAAACGGCTGAAGATAAGTTGATCAAACTCAAGCCAACCGATGTGGAAGTGTTGGTGCCTCAACAAAAATCGCTGATGCCCGACCTGTTGCTGCGGGACATGACGAAACAACAGGTGGCCGACCTGACAGCGTTTTTGAGTGGGTTGAAGCAGGGAGTTGACGCAAAATGACTCTCTTGCGGCCCGACACGGAAAACCGTTTTCACGCGGCATGCACAGCCGTTCGTAGCTGGTTGTCGTTGAATCAAGCCGTTGCTGTCATCATGACGGTAATGTGTGTCCTCACGCAATCCGATGTCGTGCAGGCCGATCAGCCGAAAGCTCGGCAGTCCCCGCGCCCCAATATTGTTTTCATTCTGGCCGACGATCTCGGTTGGACCGATGTGGGATGTTTCGGCAGCCGATTCTATGAGACGCCGAACATTGACCGGTTGGCGCGAGAGGGGATGCGGTTTACGGCGGCTTATTCGAACGGGCCGAATTGTGCGCCGACGCGAGCCTGTTTGATGAGCGGACAGTACACGCCACGCCATGGGATTTATACCGTCGGCAGTGGATCGCGGGGGAAACCAAAGTTTCGCAAGACGGTGCCGGTTGCAAACAAGACCGTCTTACCGACTCGGTATGTTACTCCGGCGGAGATTCTGCGCAAGGCTGGTTATGCGACGGCGCACATGGGCAAGTGGCATCTGGGCAGCCCGCCGACCGAAGGGCCGTCGGAACAGGGTTTCGATTTGAATGTGGCAGGAGGAAAACGTGGGTCACCGGCAACGTATTTCAGCCCGTATCGCAACGGCCAACTCAAGGACGGTCCCAAGGGCGAATACCTCACCGACCGGCTGACCGATGAAGCGTTGACCTTCATCGAGGCGAACCGCGAGGGGCCGTTCTTCCTCTACCTGCCGCATTACGCCGTGCACACACCACTGCAGGCGAAGGAAGAATTGATCGCGAAATATCGCAAGAAGCCATCGGTTAAAGGGCATCGCAATCCGGTTTACGCGGCGATGATTCAAAGCCTGGACGAAAGCGTTGGCCGCATTCTCGATAAGCTCGACGAACTCAAACTCACCGAGCAGACGGTGGTGGTGTTCACGTCGGACAACGGCGGCTTGGGCGGATATGCAGCCGCGGGCATTCAGGGAGCAAAAGACGTTTCGTCGAATGCCCCGCTCCGCGGCGGAAAAGGCATGCTGTACGAAGGGGGAATTCGCGTGCCACAAATTGTGCGGTGGCCGAACGTGGCCGAACCGGGCAGTGAATGCGCCGAGCCGGTGGTCACGCTCGATTTCTACCCAACGCTTGTCGAAATCGCCGGCGGTAAACTCGATCCGACACAGCAACTCGATGGGAAGAGTTTGTTGCCGTTGCTGAAGTCTGGCGACAAGGCATCTCTCGACCGCGCGGCGATCTATTGGCATTTTCCGGGATACCTGGAAGCGAGTGCGAAACGCGGCACGTGGCGAACGACGCCGGCCGGCGCAATTCGGCAGGGGCGTTACAAGCTCATTGAGTTCTTCGAGGACAATCACGTCGAACTGTACGACTTGCAGAAAGATATTTCTGAGAGACGTAATCTTGCCGAGACGAATCCCGCGAAACGAGACGAGTTGTACGGCAAGTTACTGGCGTGGCGAAAATCGGTTGGTGCGCCGGTGCCGGTCAAGAAGTAGACCGCGGCGTTTTGTATGACACGGCCCGCGAGCGGGCCGGCTAAATGTGGGTGTATTTCAAGGCGAGTTGGTTGACCGATTCTGACCTGTCCGATGATGTCCGTGCCGGGCAGGACGTTTACTCGCCGCGCGTGCTGAGAACTTACGATCTGCTGGTGTTGGGGTTTTCCAATCGGTTCATCTGGAAATGTCCCACCAAGCGATTGCTGGCGTTGTACAGTGAGAACGTGTCGGGCGATCATCTCGATGTGGGTGTCGGGACAGGTTACTTTCTCGACCGCTGCACCTTTCCCGCAGCGACGCCGCGGATTGCGTTGCTCGACCTCAACGCAAATTGTCTGCAGCAAACGGCGCAGCGAATTGAGCGGTATCGGCCGGAAATCGTGCAGGCAAATCTGCTGCAGCCGATCTCGTATGACGGCGAGCGGTTCAGTTCCATTGGTATGAACTACGTGCTGCACTGTTTGCCGGGTGATCTGAATGCGAAAGCGGCCGCGTTCGATCACTTGCAGCATCTCTTGAAACCGGGTGGCGTAATTTTCGGTTCCACGCTGCTTGCGCACGGAGTGCGCCGAGGTTTTGCGGCGCGACGGTTGATGGCGCTCTACAATCGAAAACGCATATTCAGCAACGCCGACGATTCACTCGATGAGCTACAGCGAGTCCTCACAGACCGCTTTGCCAACGTCGAAATAGAGGTCGTCGGTTGTGCGGCAATTTTTTCGGCGCGACAACGTGGCTGACGGATGGTGTTGCGTTCGGCCTTTTCCCTGACAACTACTTTGCCGGTTTGCTTTGAATCAGCGTCGAGAGTTTGCCTTCCGCGTCGATGGCAAACAGGGCGTTCGCTCGTGGGTCGGCAATTAATAATTGCTTGCCACGCAGCGCGATGCCAACCGGGTTGTCGAGCGGTTTGCCTTCCACCAACTTTTCCGGTGCTTTGCCGTCGGCGATTTTCCAGATGGCTTTGGAGTAGCCGTCGCTGACGTAGGCCGTTCCGGCGTCGTCGAGTACCACCTGATGCGGGAAACGAAACGGGCGTCCCTTGGCGACAACTTCGCTTTTTCCGTCCGTGCCAAGTCGGATGAGTTGATTCTTGCCATGCGAAACGACCCACAGCCGGCCCTGTTTGTCGAACGCCAACCCGCGCGGCGCGGGAACGACGGCGAACTCCTTGGGTTCACCGCCCGCGGCCGGCACTTTCCAAATCCGCTGCGTTTCCAGGTCACCGACGAACAGGTCGCCGTCGCCATTAACGGCGATGGCCATGGGAATGCCGATACCCCCTTTGGTCAGCGGCTGCGGTTTCCCTGCCTTGTCGAATCGATACACTTCGCGCGTGGCTGAGTCGCCCGCCAGCAGCAGTCCGTCCTTGTCGATCGCAACACAGCGGACGGCATTGAGCGGTGTGCGAAACTTCTTCGATCCCTGAAAATAGACCTCGGCCGTCTCGCCGGTCACCTTCCAGATGCCCGGCAGTTTACGGTCGGCAACGAAGACAGTTCCGTCGGCACCGGCAACAACCGCCAGCGGGTATTGCATGTCGGCAGCCACGGTCGGCGCTGCGTCCAGCGATATGACTACCGCCAGTAGCGCAAACAGTCGAAACGTCGGGAGTCGTTGCAGTTCGCCCAGCAGCAGTGAAAACGAGAAGGCCATGTCAACATCCGATAACAACAGAGGCATACGAAAGGTGTTGTGAAGAAACGCGCAAAATGAACCGGCCGGTCGTGTTAAAAAATATTGTAGCATTTCAGCGTGGGCGCGTCGCCGGGATTGAGGAAATCGCCCCCTTCGGTGGCGGCCAAAATTGCTATGGCTCGGTCGTTGACTGTTGTTCGACGCGGATCAGACGATCGACCTGGGGACTAGGAATCTCCTGAGTGCTTCCGTCGGCCCAGCGAATGCGGATCTGATCGACTTTCTCTGATTGTCCCAGACCGAAGGTCACCGGGAGTTCGGTTTGCGAGAGATAACTGCGTGTTGGCATGACGTGCTGCTTGAGCGTCTGTTTGCCGAGTTGAACTTCGACCATGCTGCCGATGGCATCGCGATTGCACTGCTTTCCGACGAGCTTCAGACGCAGCCAGTGATGGCCGGGTTTCTTTGCGGACAGCAAATCGTTTCGCAGCAATCGCGGCTCTCGGCCGACGGCGGCGATGAGGATGTCGAGGTCGCCATCGCCATCGATGTCGGCGAACGACGTACCCCGGCCGACCATCGGCCGCGCGAAATCCTCGCCGATGTTTTCGACCGGTAACGGGAGAAACTCATCGGGGTGTTCCGGTCCGCTGTTCCACAACAGTTGCGGCGGCTGCTCGTAATGCTGACTTGCCTGCACCTGGTTGATGTCCTCTTCGAGGTGGCCGTTCGCGGCAAACAGGTCGAGCCGTCCGTCGAGGTCGGCATCGAAGAAGAAGAGTCCGAACGTAAGTTCCAGCCGGGTGACCGGTCCCAAACCGTTGGAAACGGCTTCGTCGCGAAACTGCAGATTCGTATCGCGGGCGACATAGAGCGCCGTCATTTCGTTAGAGAAGTTACCGATGGCAATGCCGATATTTTTATTGTTGCGAAAATGAGCCGCGTCGATGCCCATCGCCCCGCGTGCGTTGCCGTTGTTGTCCAAACCAATGCCGGACGGTACACCAATTTCGTCAAACCGGCCGTCGCCCTGGTTGCGAAACAGAAAGTTGCGGACGGTGTCGTTGGTGACGACGATATCCAAGAGTCCGTCACCATCGACGTCGGTAAACGAGAGGCCGAGAGATTTCGCCAACGCCTGTCCGGTTGCCTCATAATCAATCTGAACGCCAGTTTTCCTGGAGACATCGGAGAACTTGCCGTCGCCATCATTGTGGTAGAGATGGGGGTAGCTTCCCTCGAAGGCCTGCGGCTTGCCGTACCCGCGGCCGACCCCCGTTAGGTGAAATTCTTGTGCCAGATCGAATTCGCGGCTCCAGCGGACGTAATTGCAGACGAACAGATCGAGCCGGCCGTCGTTGTCGTAATCGAACCAGCCGCAACCAGTTCCCCAATCATTCGCCCCGCCGGCCAGTCCGGCGGCCGAAGTTACGTCAACGAATCGTTCCCCCGTGTTGTGGAACAGCCGGTTAGGTCCGACGGCGGTGAAAAATAGATCGACGCGGCCGTCGTTGTCGTAATCGCCAACGGCCACGCCCATGCCGTAAAAGGAGACGTCGAGCCCCCACTGTTTCGTGACATCGGTAAACTTGCCGGTTCCGTCGTTTTGGTAGAGCGCCATGGTCGCGGGCGTTTCCTGCGGTCGTTTGTCCCAGGGCCAACGGTTGGAATTGACCAGCAGCAGATCTTGATCGCCGTCGTCGTCGATGTCGAGGAAGGCGCAGCCGCCCCCCATCGTTTCGGGCAGCAGCTTTTCGCCCGTTGCACCGTTTTCATGCGTAAAGCGGATGCCGGCCTCGTCGGTGATGTCGGTGAAGCGAATCTCGGGTCGCGTTACCGTTGCTGGCGTCTGCCTCACCTTGGGGAGTGTCAGCTCGGCCTGCTGTATCGGTGGAGGTGGTAGAGGTCGGTTGAACCACCAAAGACCGGCTGTGCCGACAATCACCAACAGCACGGCAACCGCGGCCGACCACACGAGTGCAGTACCGATCATTGAATCGTCGATGGGGACTTCTTCGGTTTCCGTTTGTGAAACGGATTCAGCAGAATCTGATGTTTGTTTCATTTGAGGTTTCCAGATAGCATCAACGGCCGAAAAGGTAGCCCGCCGCTCCGTCGGCGGGAGAGTTTTGGCTTGAAAAAAGACACCAGCTATCGACGGGTTGTGTGACGGTGCTTCGCTCATTCCCCGTGGCGTTTGAGGCCCGCCGTCGGAGCGGCGGGCTACTTGTGCCGGCAATCTTTTTGATCTCGGTGATCATTTTTCCTGCCCCGCCGTCTCTTCTTCCAACCGGTTCAACAAGTAGATCACCGGCTCGTCGGCTGCGTCGTTCGCGGCGGGATATTTCTGTCGCGCCAGTCGCGCGGCACGGCCTTGTGCCGTGTCATCGGGGCGAAATCGATCGTGCAAATCACGATGTCTGGCTTCATTTTCGGTGTCGCCCAACTCTTTGTAAATCTGCGCGAGGTTGGCATGCGCTGTCACGTTTTCGGAATCGATTTTCAGCGTCTTTTCGAAGGTTGCGGCGGCCTGCTGCAGCAATTCGACTCGCTGCTGGCGGTTGCTGTCGGTTCGGAATCCGCGCGAGCGGTCGTAGAGCGTTTCGCCCAACAGATTGCGGACGCGATAGTCGAGACTGAAATCGAACCGACGGCGGCGCATGTCGGCCGTCTGGTCGGTCAACACCTTTTCAAAGTTTCCCTGCGCCTCTTTCAGCCGATTTTGCTGGCGATTGATGACACCGCTGAGCCAGGCGATGGTCCACGGTGGAGCCGCCGGTTTTTTGAAGGCGGCGGCCCGCCGAATGGCATCGACTGCCAAGTCGAGGCTGCCCTCGCGTTCCAGCACGCGTGCCAGATTCAGCGGACCGTCATACCGGTCCAACTCTTCGACCTCAGAAAAGGCGTCCGCTGCCTGACGCAGTTCCTTCTTGCCCTTGAGGAGTAGCCCGATGCCGTAGTCGTTCCATCGCATCCAGGCTTCAACCTTGGGCGTACTGTTGCTCACGTCGGCGGAAACTCCCGCGACGGGAAACGTAATGCTGTCGTGGGCAAGCGTGGTGATAGGCAGGTTATTGACGTACGGTTTGCCCGGCACATATCCGCGCAACGGCACATCGCCGGGCCGCCGGGTGCGGGCAACGTAGTCCATGTAGATGCCGTCGAACTTGCGGTACTGCAGTTTGACATCGACAGTGATCGGCCCTGAAAGATCGTCGGGCAGACTCAGTCGATAATGCACCGTTTGCCCCGCACCGGGGGGAATCTGATGGTTGTATAACGGCACAACAATATCCTGCGCATTGCGGCGGTCGATGCGGTTGCCATCCTTGTCGAGAACAAAAGCGTTGACGAAATGCGACCGCGGATCGACGTGTTTGCGGTCGTCCATCGCGCCACTGCGACCGAGCACGTTTTCGCCCGCCGTCACCGTGACATCGAGCCACACCTCGTTGGAATCGGCCGTGCCTTGTGTGAACAGGTGGCCCATCTTCGCCGTGCGGATGACGGTTTCCAACAGATAGGTTTTCCCCGGCTCCAGTTCGGGGACATCGGGCCGCAACGGCGCGTGCAGTTTGCCGGTAATGCGACCGCCTTCCTTCATGCCGAATATATCGACCCGCATCACACCTTTGAGAAACTCCTGATGTTCGCGAATCACCTCGGGCTTTTCACGCAGCCATGCAATGGCCGTGTTGGCCGAGGGGAACAGGTGGTCGTGAACCGTTAGCTTTCCGGAATCGTCGAAGAACTGCGCGCCGAAATCGCCCGACTCTCGCAGCGGCATATGGCAGCGATTGCAGGATGTTTCAGCCTCGGGCGGAAAATAGAAGCTCTGCGAGCCGTGTCCGGAAACGCCGCTGAGCAACCACGAGTCGTAATGGTTTTGTCCCCGCAGGAATTCTTTGTAATGATTCAATTCCTTGGGCAAATGAACCTTGTGGCAGACCGAACAGAAGTCGGCTGCCTCGATTGCCGGATCACTTGCCGACTTGTGGAATGGCTTCAAGAACGTCTTTTTGTGGAACGACGGCTTGGCCTTCACCAACTGATTATTGATCCATTGCAGCGCGGGGTTTTCGCTATAGGCGAAGGGGTAATGCAGCGGCTCTTCGATGGTGTAATCGCCGTTGCCACGGTTGCTGTTAATGTGCGTGATGGCGTGACAGGTGGTGCAGGTGATGCCGGCGTGTGCGGTTTGGTGTTTGACGTCGTCGAAATCGGGATCGTCGAACGCACCGCTGAAAAACGGGACCGGGTCGTGGCAGCCGGCACACCACCGCGATGCCTGCACCGTGCCGTCGCGTTTGTAAACCACGTCACGCGTCTCACGAACCGACGCCAGATAGGCCGGGTTATTGAACGAAGAAAAGTGGTGCACACTGTCGGCCCAACGAGAGTGTACGTCGGCATGACACTTCTTGCAGTATTCGTCCATCATCAGTGCGCGGGCTGGAATGAAATTGCCCGTCGATGTGCGGGCGAGCGACGGCTGAAAATACTTCTCGCCCGACTTCGGCCCAGCCACATTCCAGACGCGGGGATCCTGTGAGTGAAACAGCAACATCGCCGCGACGACCGCACCGACGACTGCACCGTAAGCCATGCCCCACCGCCAGCGAATGGGCGGTCCGGCCAGCCGATGCAGCCAATACAACCAGCCGGCGAGCAACGGCGATCCGACGTGAATCCAGTAAACCGTCGTGCGCGCTGCGGGCAGTTTGAGGTCAAGCAGACCCACACGCATGAGCAGCACACCGCTGAGAAGCACCGCTATGGATGCGACGAACAATGCATAACCCACGCGGACGGCCCGCCGATTCTTCCGACGGAACGTGTTCCGCATGTGGACGATGGCGAACACCAGAAACGGCACAATAAACAGCAGTCCCAGCACCAGATGGCCGAGAAACATGTACTGATAGAACCAGTTTTCATACGTGCGACCGGTCATCGCATCGACGGCGGTGACACCGGACAGATAGAGCGAGTTCGCCCCAATCACCGCCAGCATCGCACAGACCAGATAAAACAGTTTCTTCAGCTTCGGCCCGATGGCCGGAGTGTACGTTGCCCGCGGCCGAGCGGCCGTATCGGTTGTTGTGACAGACATGCAGCAATGCCCCTATGAAAACAAAACCTCTGCAGCGAAATTCGTTAAGCGACGTGTCAACGACCCGCGCGCAGCCGCTCGCGGCGGATACATGCTTGGAAATCGGCGCCGAAAGAACGCGCGGCGCGATTCACAGAACGGCAAGCAGAACGCGGGGCGGGCGTTCGATGCGCAGTCTGAATCCATGTTGCAGAAGAAGGGCGTCACCGCTCAATCGTTCGCTGCATGAGAGAACGAGAGGGGGCGCACCGTCGTTGGGAATGCCGAATTTGTCGCCACCGTTTTGAACAACCGGTGGCGGTACAGGGGATGCCGGGAATTCGGATTGCCGACTGCAGGAAGGGCCGTTGCAGGGAGCCTGCTGGTCTTCGCTGTCGGACCACGAACTGGCATGATGTGGCGGATGATTGACTTGCATCGCTTCACTCGAACCGTGGGAGGCGAGATAGTCGCCGCAACTCGCGTGCGCGGTGCCTGTTCCTACAAACGCCATCGCCAGCAACACGAGCAGCATCCCGGCGACTTTCGAGCAGACGGACTGCTGGAAGAAACGCCAATGCCGATGGTTGGATTGTGATTGCAGGAATTGCATGGAAACAATTGTCTGAATTCGATTGCCTGGGACGTGCACCAACATTGAGTATAAAGCGTCCGCCAACGGCGGGTCAACGATTCATTTCAAACTGGTAAAGGTTTGCAGTGACCCGAAGCGTAAGCGAGGGAATTCGCGAGAAACTCATAAATCCCCTCCTCGCTTACGCTTCGGGTTACGATCATCCAAGACGTGCAAATTCGATGCTCGCGCTGTGGGCTGTGTTGATTTCACTTTAGCAACGCCTTCCAAAAACGGCCGGCGTTTTGTGTTCGCGTTTGATAACGTTGCAAATACTCACGGTATTCCGGTGAGTTCGGTGCGGATTGATCGACGGGAATCGGATAACGACGCATCGCACGAAACGGCAGCGGTTCAACCGTCTGGCCGTAAACTGTATTGAGCAACGCGTCTTTATCCCAGCCGACATTGTGGAGAATGAAGTCCCGCTTCCAACCAGTTGGCAACGCCTTGTCGGGCGCACGGAAGCGAAGCGTGACTTCGTCTCCCGACCCAATGATAACGAGTTGATCGTCTTCGGTTTTCAGTAGCGGCGTGACGTCGCCGAGTCGTGTGAAGCGCCCCCGCATGGGGGGCCACTTGGGATTCGAGTCAAAGTCGTTGTAGTCGTAGGATTCCGGACCATTGCCGGGATGGTTGATGCGCCGATTGAAACCACGGTAATGCAGATCGGCGGCGATGAGCGGTAATTCGTTTGTTTCGATACGTTCCGGTTTTTCATCGACGGTGAAGAAAATCTGATCCCAACAGAGTTCCATCGATGTCACGAATCGCAATCGGTAGTCGTTATCGGGAAAAATGTTGGAAATGTCGATGGCAATTGTCTTCGTCTTCCCGCCGGGGAATCCTGTATACGGAATCGCTTCGCGCCAGCCACCCTTGCCATCCGGGACTTGGATGAACGGCGGACGAGGCGGATCGATGTTCGGATTCTGAGAGATTCCAACGTTGAGTGATGTGTCGGTCGGGAAGACCCAGCCAGTGAGAAACAACGTGATCTGTTGCGGGTTGTCGAGTTTTCCAAGGTCGAGTTCGATGAAATGTTTATCGGTCAGTCCTTGCATGATGCGGCCATCGAACGGTCTGAGATATTCGTCGTCACGGTTGGCAATACTTGCGAGAACGTCGCGGCCGTGTTTGTCTCTGGCGGCAACTGGAACGCGCGGGTTGCGAACGGTGTGAATCTTGTGCATGGCAATTTCCGCCGGGCCGACCTTCTCATTAGTAAAGATATCTATGTCGACAGGGTGATCGACGGCGATCAGTTCGACGAGATCAAAGTATGCGGCCTCCCAAAGTTCTTCGGTAATTTGCAATCGATATTCTCCATCAACCGGTTTCAGCTGATCGACGCGTATCTTCAGGTATTCCCACTCGCGGGCCGGTGCGAGAACACCTTCCGCAAACTGCAGGCCAATGGGGGACGCCCACAGTAGGTCAGTCACAAAGGCAAATCGCTCCCCGTTCCAGGCGTAAATGTAAGGACACGACGTAATGAGATGTTGCTTGGCACAAATCGCCGTGTTGCGTGCCGGGTCGATGCGGTTTTCGGGGACGCCGTTCGTCCAGAGTATGCGGAGGACGTCGGCGCGATCGCGGGAGCCGATACCGAAATGTGTTGCCTTGCCGGTGACGACCTGCGCCTGATAGGTGTTTCCCGCCTTCAATTCCAGCAAGCTGCCGATGCCGTGCATGTTGACGCGTTTGGAGGCATCGCTCGGCTTTTTGTCGGGATCGGCGCTGAGAGCCACATCGATCCAGCCGTTGGTATTGCCGCCATCATTTCGGTAGACGGCAATTCCGTCGCCGGTGGCTGCAACGGCGTCGAGGTCACCGTCGCCATCGATATCGCCCGTCACACAGTCGGCGATCTGTTTCCCGGAGATGGTGAGAATGTTCGCGGCCTCCTGGAAACTGCCATCGGGCAGACCACGAAAGAGCGACGCGGCATCGTCGTTCCATGCCAACAGGTCACAGAAACCGTCATTGTCGTAGTCCCACGTCAGCAGATGTTGCAAGCCGCCATCACCGAAAGTTTCTCCGCGAAGCTGCGAAGGTTGGCTATTGCTCGGGGTCGTGGTGAGGACAGCATGAAGTTCCTCTTCGCCCGCTGCGATCAAATCCCAGGAGGCGTTGCCATCCAATTCGGCGACGGCGAATGACGCGACGGTTTTCGGCAAGTTGAATTCCGGTCCAAACTCCTGCCATCGCAGATTGCCGTGCATCAGGTTTTCGAGAAATCCAACTTTGCCCGTTTCACCGTCGGCGAGAACCAGATCGATGGCCACGTCGCGGTTCCAATCGACGGCGACGATTTTCGTCGGACGGACGCCATTGGGCGGCAGTGCCGAACGGCTGCTGATGTCGGCAAACGTCAAATCGTCACGGTTCGACCAGATGCTCATGCCGGCTTGGGTCGAGACGGCAAGATCGAGATCGCCATCGTGATCGATGTCGGCCAATGTGGCCGCAAGAACCTGTTTGATGCCGCCCAGTGCATCGTCCTGCGACACTGGTTCGAGTGTGCGTTTACCGGTGTCCGGGTCGAGTTTGTTTTGCAGTACGAGAATGCCTGCTTCACCGTAAACGATGACATCGACATCTGCATCGAGACAGGGACGAACGTCGTTGTCCTTGCGGGGTGGCGTCTCTTTGTCGTCGCGGTCGAGGTCGGCGACGACGAAGCCCCGCATGCCCGACGGCAGATCGAATGATACGATCGTTTTCCATGCTCCGGCGTCGGCATCACGTTCCCACACCGAGATGCCAGCATCCGCCAATACGATCAACTCCATGTCGCCGTCGAGGTCGAAGTCGGCCAGTTCCAGGTCGCGAACGCCTACAACTTCGGGTAGTGATTCGCCGGCATCAGAAAACTTCACCTCAATCGTCGGCGGTGCCGTCGGCGGCGGCAAATTAAGTTTTCCGTAAAAGGTTTCGGCGAAATCGAAAACGGCATATTCCAGCAGATGCGGATCGATGCGGCTGCGGTCGATGTGCGACATCGGTTCGGGGCGAACGACGTTGCCGATGCCGGCGGTGTTGCGGATGACGGCGGGCCAGTCCTCGGTTTCGATGGCAGCGAGGCATTTGTCGATTGCGTCGATGACATTGAACCGCGCCCGAACTTCGATTCCTGCCGCAAACGGCGCGAGAATTCGCCGGGCGCGTTTGAGTGACCCCGCAATTGCGGGGTCCTCGGCAGTCGCCTGCTCCGAAAGCCATTGGGTGAGGATGAAGATGTTTTTCGGCGCGAACTCCGCCGCCGCCTGCAGCGCGGCGTGAGCGCGTTGGCGTTGCGCTTCATCGTCAGAATACTGCAGCGCAGAGTACAATTGGAATTGTACCGAGGCATCCTTGGGTGCTAACTCGGCAGCGGCCGACAGTTCCTCGACGTGACGCGTCCTATCGTTTGCCTTTTCTGCGAACTCAGCTGCCAGCAAATGCGAATGCGCGTCATCGGGTGCGAGTTTCAATAACTCATC
The DNA here is from genome assembly GCA_963581435.1 of Planctomycetota bacterium. Lineage (GTDB taxonomy): Bacteria > Planctomycetota > Planctomycetia > Planctomycetales > Planctomycetaceae > JABISG01. Next base: position 13,308 of record CAUZOL010000002.1, on the reverse strand, counting down.
AACCGCGGCGGATGCCTTGGCGATGGTCGCTTCTGATTCATCCGGCGTGTGACCCGAACCCAAGGAATTATCGATCGCCAACAAACGACCGATTGCCAGATTACGCGGTCCGAGCGGCTCGCCGGGAAGCTGTTCAATTAGCTTTGAGAACGCAACATCGGCCCGTTCGTAATCGCCGTTTTCTAGAAATCCGATGCCGCGGTTCTTCAACTCAATTTGCTGCGATGCGGTTGCGATCTCTATGCGTCTGCGTTCGGCGTTACGGTGTCGCACAATGAGCGAAAATCCAACCCCGGCCGATATTGCGAGCACCGCAACGAGAAGGACTGTCCGTGACCTGCGTTTTGGTTCGTTCATTCGCAATCTCTGAGCCTGCTGAGGGGATCGTAGCGTATCATTGGATTCTTACGCCAATCGACGGCAAAAATGTGGGAGCCTTCCTACAGATTTCGGGATGCGGCGCAGGAAGGGTTTTCACGGGTGAATTCGCACGACAGAAATCAGGCCGCATTTTTAACAAAAAAGCCCGGCTTGAGAAGCAAGCCGGGCCGTATTTGTCATGTGAGTCGTGCTAGCAGAACCTAGATAATTCCGGCCAGTTCCTGCAGCACGCGCCAGTTTTGCACGCGGTCCTCTTTCGACCGCAGCAAGGTCTCTGAGGGATTGCCCTCTTTGTCGAAGTGTTTGCTGAAACGGCCTTCGGAGCGGCAGAAGTCGATAAAATCGACCGTTTCGCTGGTTTTGGGATTCTTATACCAGTCCTCTTTGACCGACGGGTTTCCGACGAGGGACAGATGATCTTTGATCTTTGATCCCTTGTTGGGATCGAAAATCAGCAATGGAAACGCGCGGGTATCGACGGCGAGCCGGGCCTGGTCGGCGGCCATATTGTCGGCAACTCCGTGTTCGGGCTGGCAGGTGGTGTAGCAGTTAATCACGGCCGGGCCGTCAAACTCCAGCGCACCGATGACCGACTTGTAGAAGTGGTTGGTGTGGGCACAGGTCGTTTGTGCGACGAACGTATCCGGGTGCATCATGGCGATCTGGGCGATTTCTTTGCGCCGTTCCTGCTTGCCTTGTATCTTCTTGCCGTGCAGGCTCATTTTGGCATTCTGACCGGTGTAGGTGGCCGTGGATGCCTGTCCGCCGGTGTTGGAATAGACCTGCGTATCGAGCACAAAGATTTTGACGTTCATACCCGATGCCAGCAATCGCGAGAGCGATTGGAAGCCGATGTCGAACATGGCCCCGTCGCCGCCGATGCACCAGATCGGCTTATCTTCCCAACCCTTTTGATCCCAGCGGCTGCGGACACCCATGGCGTCGGCCGGTGCGTTCTCGAACAGCGAATTGGTCCAGGGGACGAGATAGGGGTTGTAGGGATAGGTTGAGGTGTAGACGGTGTTGCAGCCGGTGGCCGCCACAATGGCCCACTGGTCACCGTATTTGGCTCCGGTTGCTGCGCACATCATGCGGAGTGCGGTGCCTTCGCCGCAGCCGGCACACGAGCCGGCGCCGCCGACATAAATGTGCGTCTCTTCCTTGAGCATCATGTCAATGAGGAGTTTGTCGTTGACATAGTCCTTGTTGGACGGACCGAATTCCTTAAAGAGGCGATGGCTCTTGCGGATGTCGTCCATCACCTGTTCGGTTTTGGGAATCATCTTCAACGCCAGGTCGTCGCAAACGGTGACGCACTCGGCGCAGCCTTTGCACTTGCTGGGATCGATGATGATGTTGAACATGCCCCCTTCTTTTCCCTTCTTGGCGGGGCCGTGATAGTACTTTTTGGTCTGCGCCCACTGTGTCCGAAAAAGTTCGCGGTCGGCTTCATCGGGAATGCCGTCGAGTTTCGCCTTCAGTTCCGTCTCGGAAAGCACCTTCCCCAGAATGGCCGTATCGGGACATTCGGTAACACAATCCATGCAGCCGGTGCAGTTCTCGGTGACGAATTCCGGGATTTCCGGAGAGATGTAGCTGAAGTCGCGCAGCGCCGCCGTGCCGGCCGGTATGAGCGAACGGGCCACCGAAAGGTCGGCCGGCAGGCCTTTCTCAGCGGTTCCACTTTCGTAGCTGTGAATGATGCGGTTGTTGAAATCGTTGACATCGAGAATGGGCAGGCTGACCTGCTTGTACCCGTCATCGACGATCGTTCCAAATGAATTATTATTGAACGGATCGAGTTCGGTGGCTTCGTTCATCGAAGCGGGTGTTTCGGCGGTAGACATGACTCTTATCCCCTTTGTCGCCGACTGTTTTTCGGCGAACACTTAGACGTGTGATTGTTGTTGTCAGAATGCCAGTGGCTTGCAGCGTCGAAACACTTGCAATCCGGAAATCAGTTTCTCGCAGCGCAAGCCGCGGAGCAGATTCAACCTGCGATTCTGATTCAGCCCTGAGTCAATTCCTGGGAAATCTCCTGCATTTCGCTGTACCCCCGTTTGACGCAGGTGAGGTTGTCTTGCACGACCTGTTCGCCGCGTTTGCCGAAGTATTTTCGCAGTGCCTTTTCGACGCCAGCGTAAACTTCTTCGTCGGCCATGCCGCTGTCGGTCGAAAAGGGTGTGAGCTTCAGGAATGCGCCAAGCAACACGATGCCCTGCATCCGCATTTCCAGGTCGGCGACCGAGGCAACTTCTCGCGAGATCTTCACCATGTCGGCGAAAAAGGGGCGAAGTTTTTTGTCGCGGATGGTTTTTTGATGGTGCGCCGGTATCCGCTCCCAGACGTCGGCCGGTTCGCTGAAGGGGCTTTGCATGAAGATCGAACCGCCATCGACCATGCCCTTGAGCGGATTGCCCGAAAGCAGCGCCGTTGTGTCGTTCAGAACGACCAGATTGACGTACTCCAGTTCGGCATGTGAGAAAATGTGTGAATCGGCGATGGTGAGGTAATAGGTGGTCGGCAGTCCCTTTTTCTCCGAACCGTACTTGGGATAGGCCTGCACGTCTTTGCCGAACACGTTGCCGCCAATGGTGGCGATGACCTTATTCGTCGTCACCGAGCCAAATCCGCCGACTGAGTGACCCCGCATGGAAAACGCGGAGGGCGGGCGGAGATCCGGATCGTTGCCCATTTCCAACGCCAAGGCATGTTTCACGCCGACGCAGAAGAAGTCCTGTCCGTTCTCCTTTTGCATGTTGTCGAAGATGGAGATGATGTCGCCCGGGCGAACGTCGCGGCTGCCAAGTCCTGCGGCACCATGAAAGATTTTCGGCATCCGGTCGATCTTCTGAATTCCATTCTGGCCGGTTAAAGCATCGCAGAAGGCGGCTTTGATTTCGCGGGTGAGATGGTTGCCGGTAGTCGAGAGCGGGTCGTCCATCCGCTCGATGACGGTAAACGCTTTGCAGTCCTTGAGCGCATCGACAATGGCCTGCGTTGGGAACGGCCGGAAGCAATAAATATTCAGGCAGCCGGCTTTGATGCCCATTTCGTCGCGTAGATAATCGACGGTGGTTTGTGCGGTTTCCATGTAGCTGCCCATGCCGACGAGAATGTACTCGGCATCTTCACAGCGATACGATTCGACGAAATCGTAGCGGCGGCCCGTCTTGCGATAGAACTCCTCGAATGCATCGGCGATGGCTGGCTCGACTTGATCGTAGTACCAGCGTTGGGCCATCTTGCCCTTCATGTAGGAGTCCTGGTTCTGAACGACGCCGGACATCATCGGGTTTTCCGGGTCCATCAGGTTGAACAGTTTATCTTCCGGCTTGCCAACGAATTCTTCCATCAGCTCCGGCTCGATGAGCCGGACGGATTCGACGGTGTGCGTGGTGAGGAAACCGTCCTGCACATTCATAAACGGAGTGTGGGAAGCCTCGGCGGCGCGTCTCGAAATCAGGCAGAGGTCTCCGGCTTCTTGTGCGTTGCGGGCGAACAAGATACCCCAGCCGACGTCGGCGACGCTCATCACGTCGTCGTGTCCGGCATGGACGTTGAGGCCCTGACTGGTCAGTGCCCGGGAGCCGATGTTGAAGACCATCGGCAAACGTTTTCCGGAGATGGTGTAGAGCACTTCTTTCATCAGGACCAAACCCTGGCCCGACGTAAAGTTGGTCACCCGTCCGCCGGACGCTGCGAATCCCTCACAGAAAGTGGCCGCCGAGTGTTCGCTTTCCGGCTCGACAAAGACCAACTGGTCGCCCCAGAGGTTGGGGATGCCGTTCATCACCGCCGCGTTGAAGCCGCTGCCCATGGTGGTCGAACTGGTGATAGGGAACGCTCCCGATCCCTGCGAGATGCGGGTTTCCACCCACACCACTGCTTCTGCACCGTCACAAGTGGTGGGCATGCCGGGATACTGGAACTTCTGCTCGACTTCTGTGCCGATCGGAGTCCCGGTCGTGTCATCAATGGTGCCAACTGCCATCAGTGTTTATCCTCTAAAATTTGTCGGGACGGAAAGTCCGCCCCATGTTTTCATCGTATTCATCAAGGTCGCGACGGGCCGCCCATTATGACGATCTGCGCCAGATGGAGCAATGCCATGACAGGATGCGACTTGCGGATACCGTCAGATTCCGATTGGCGGGTGTTTTGAGACGTCAAAATGAAGGCAGCCCGCCAATGCTCAATGCGGACACATCCCGCAAGTCGGACGGCTCAACGGGCTGGTTGTCTGGGGATTTCTCACGTGGAACAAGTTCAGATAAAATACGATAAACCCCGATGGGTACATCTGTTGCGTCTCTTGCGCCATTGCAACACTGCGGAAATCTTCCGGATTTCGCCGCTGTATCAGGTGCTTCAGTCGGCCTGAGATTCGACCACGTTGTCTGCGACAACGTTTTGGTCTCGGTTTTCTCCGCCGAGCATTTCCGGCATCGAAACACTCGGGAAATGTGCGTATTTCTCGTGCAGACCGGGTTTGCCGTTGATTTAGCGTGGCCGATCGAGAAGGCCGTTTCGGATTTCCGCTGGAATAATTCTGTGAATTCTCAGAACTTCGTGTCGGTCGAAGGCAGCTTGATCTTGACCTAATCTCGACAATCTTGAGAATTCCGTTCTTCGCACTTGTCGGCGACTTTGAGAGTTCCGACATCAACGGGACCGGCGCGCAAACGCCGGACCTGAATTCGTTGCCCCACATTGAACCATGGAAGGTTGATGGGATGAAACGCTGGCTGACACATCTGGTCATCACCGGTTATCTCGGCATCTTGGGATATGGAGTCGTATCGCATGCCGTCAACTACAAGGTCTCAGCGCATCCGGCGATGTACTTCATCGTGTGGGACATGTTCTGCGGCTGGTCGTCTCATGCGAGTCGGTTGCAACTCGTTGGAGAGACCGTTGGCCAGGATGGTGAGCCTGGCAAGTTCTACGAACTGGGACCGGGGCCGTGGGGTGAGGTCAAACCGTACGGCGCCATCGGCCGTCGACATTACGATGCCTTTTGCCTGTTCGCGCCCAAGATGGCGATGAACTGCCTGAAGCACACTAAGCACGAACCGATGCGGCGAATTTACGTCGTCGAACAGTGTTGGCCCAAAAAATACAACCTGCCCGATCGGGTCTACAACCGTCGGCACGGGGAAGAAAAGGACCAGCACATCTACCACCACGTCCGATACGTTCTCAACGGCGAGGGCGACGTCCTGAAAAGACAAGGTTACTGGTTGAACTACCAGAACGCAATTTGCATTTCCAATAACCCCCGCCTCATTGCCGACTCTCGCAAGGGACGGCTGTTTTACAACGTTTCGCCAATGAAAAACCGGGCATCCCGTTCGGCCTTTCACGAGCCAAGCAAAGACGCAGGAGAAGCGCCGGCCGAATCGTGGGCTGGTGGCAAAAGCGCCAATTGAAATCCGCTGAGTTCCTTTCGACCCACCCAGCTCCCGCATTCAGTTTAGGAATCACCCATGTCGATCGACCAGCCGGCTCTTGCAAACGATCAGGGCGTCCGCAACCGCTTTTCACGCTTTTTCTATGCTGAGGAAGTTCCATACGGCTTGGCCATCGTGCGGATTCTGATGCCATTGGCCCTGCTGGTTCCGATGCTGGCCCGCTGGTCGCTGGCGCGCGAGTTGTATTCGACGGATGGTGCGCCGACACCGCTCTGGTTTAATTACGGCTGGTACAACATGCTGCCGTTGTTTTCCGGCGGCGTTGTCGTGGCGCTTCACACACTGCTGATTTTCTTCCTGTTTTCTTCTGCAGTGGGGTGGAAAACGCGGTTTTCGCTTCCGGCAGCCACCTTGCTGTTCGTCTATTTGAATCTCTGCGACTCGGTCAGCACGATCACAAAGTACTCGGTCATCGCGGCGCATATTATGCTGCTGCTGTCGCTATCGCACAGCGGTGGCATCTGGTCGGTCGATGCCTGGCTGAAAAAACGGAAACAGTTAAGAGCCGGCGAGAATACGGCCGCCGCAACGTTGCCCCGGTTTGCGATTTGGCCGCAACGGCTGATGCAATTGATGATTGGCATCGTTTATTTCGGCGCAGCCATTACCAAAATGCATACGCCGGAATTTTTTAGCGGCGAACAAATGCAAACGTGGTTGCTTACCAACGTCAACTACAACAATCCCATCGGAGAATACCTGTCGCTGTATCCGGCGTCTATGGTTTTCATGGCCTACATCTCAATCGTTTGGGAAGTGCTGTTTTTGTTTCTCGTTTGGCGGGGGTGGGGCCGAACCGTGATGATAGCAATGGGGACAATGTTCCATTTGGCGACGTGTCTGGTACTCGGCCTGTACGTCTTCCCGATGGTCTGCATTTCGATTTACTTTGCGTTTATCGATGAACGGACCGCACTCAAATTTGGCGCGTGGTTCTCCACGGTTCGCGACAAAATGGGTTGGCAATCAAAGAGCGTCCCGGCCGCGGTTAGCGCGGCGGCTCCAGAAGCAGGCGGACGTTTCCGTCTGCCTTCACCAATTGTCTACTGCCTGATGATGCTGGGCGTGACGGTGGTTGGAGTTGAGGTGGAACACCGCTTGGACCGCTATGGCGTACGCCGTCCCGAGGGACCGTATGCGTTGAAAGAAATTACCGACACCAATTTGATTGCGCGAATGCTTGCCGCCCCGCAGCCGATGCGGACCAAAGACATGTTCGATACATTTGAACTTGGCACGGGTTTTGTCGGTGGGTTGCTGCTGGATCGCCGCGACGAATATCGGCAGGGCGAGATGATCGCAGCTCAGGTCGGCCTCAACGTGCCACATCACGACATGTGGCTGGAATGCAATCTGTTCGATAGTCGCGGGAATCAACTCGACCGCGTTGGGCAGGTTGTTTCGCGGGAGACGACGCGCGCGAACTTCTACTATTCGCTCAACGAAATTCTGGATCCGGGAGAGTACTTCTTCGTCTTGAAGTCCGGAGGACAAGAGGTGATGCGAAAACGCATCGTACTCAAGGCGAACATCAAGCCGCCCGTTGCTAACTGATGGGCAACAAGCGTGAAAGGGGTGCCACTGGCGTGTCGCCAGTGCCAACCTAGCTGCACTGGCGACACGCCAGTGGCACCCAATCCATTGCTTGGTACGCCGACCGAACGGTACCGTTTCGCGACGTACGTCGGTGAAAGTGTCGCAGAAACCGGCCCGGTTCCCTACACTGGGATGACCGTCGCAATTTTTTTTGATCGCGGCGCGGCAGAATTCCATTCCCACAACCGGCTCGTCCAATCGGGCCGGTCTCCACATTGGCGGGCATCTCAGCATGTGGTTCACCGAAACTCCCTGGCCGCCAATTTTAGTCTGCCTCGCCATCGGCGCGTTCCTGGTCTACAGATTCAGCGTGACTCAGCGGAGCGTATTTCTCGGCGCGGCGTTGGCGATGGTCGGGTTGATGGTGGGCATCTTTTTCATCGAGCAAGCCGTCGTTACCGAGTCCGAACAGATCGAGGCGAAGGTATATTTGCTGGCCGATGCCGTTCGACAGGATGACATCGAAGGCACGCTCAGTTTTCTATCGCCAAGAGAAGACAAGTTGCGGGCGCGGATTTCCGTTCCCTTGACGCTGTACGACGTCGGCGACGACATGCGGATCACCGATCTGCACGTGCGGATGGAAGCGGAAGACTCGATTGGAATCTCTCATTTTCGCGCCAACGGCACAATCACCGGCAAGGCATCGAATTTGGGTGGACGCGGGGCAACCCGGTGGGAATTGACCTGGCGGCGCGTCGAGGACGACTGGAAGATCACCAGAATCGTGCGGCTGCACCCCATTCGCAACGGTGAATCCATCGACCTGCTCAAGCAGCCCAACTGAGGACACCCGACAGATTCAGGCAGCGTCTTTGTGGGGGGCGTTCGCGCGGTCGTCTTCCGCATCGTCTTGGGCGACGACCGTTCTGGGCAACGGTATCACATCCGCATCCAGCCGTGTCGATTCTGACGACTCGCTCCGCCGCCCTCTGCCGACATAGTAACTCAGCGACATCACGGTCCCGGAGACCACCAGCGCCACGAAACAACCAATCAGAGCAATCTGATCGTCCGTCAGTGTATTCACGATTTCTGTCGGCATGTTGGTTTTCCGGAGTGGGGGCCACGCGACATCGAAGTTTCACGAGACGACTGATCACATTCGGCCAAACAGGGGGCCGCTGAAAGTTTGAGTTTGCGGATCGTTCCGTGTTTTCTGTTTTCGACCATTGCGGGGCATCGGCTTCAATTTGCTTGCCGGGAGTTGGGGGAAACTTTGAATTCTGCGGGCAATTCCGCCGCACGGAACGCTTTCCGAGAATCGAGTGCTGAATAAGTATCCAATTCCCCGTAGTGGTGGCGTCCAGCCGCCGCGCTGCATGAATATGTGTGGCGTCTGGAAGCCACCACTACGACAGCCCGGCATGTTCACGCCTCGCAAGCGAGGCGGCTAAGTGCATAATCGCACATGCAGGAGGCGGATTCCTCGGTTTTGTGCTGAAAGCTGACAGCTGAACGCGTACAGTGAGCGATGACGATTCACCAGAGCCCGACAACCACAAAGAACGACAACCACAGTGGAGCACACCATGCCCTTTCGCCATCGACTGCAGCCCGGCAACGCAATCAAACTGAACGATCGCTCGCCCAAAGGGAAAGACTTCCACGACAACCGTGGGGAAGCCGAAGAGGAGTTCTACGAATTGCGGGAGGAGTTGATCGAACTTCAACGGCGGTTTTATGCCGAGGGCCGTCGCAAGTTGCTTGTCGTTCTGCAGGCGATGGACGCCGGCGGCAAAGACGGCACCATTCGCCACGTGTTCCGCGGCGTGAACCCACAGGGCGTGCGCGTGTGGTCGTTCAAAGCGCCCACCAGCGAAGAACTACGCCACGACTTCCTGTGGCGCGTCCACTACCGGACCCCCGGTGCGGGCATGTTCGGCGTCTTCAATCGCTCGCACTATGAAGACGTGCTCGTTGTCCGCGTGGAAGATATCGTCCCCGAATCGGTTTGGCGGCCGCGCTATGAGCAGATCAATCAATTCGAAAAAATGCTCTGCGCCAGCGACACCACCATCGTCAAAATCTTCCTGCACATTTCGGAGAAGGAACAGAAGGAACGCCTGCAAGCCAGGCTCGACGACCCGGCCAAGAACTGGAAGTTCTCGATTGAAGACCTGAATAAACGTAAGGACTGGGATCGCTACATGGAGGCCTTCGAGGAGATGCTCAATCAATGCACGACCGAATGGGCCCCCTGGCACGTCATCCCCGCCAACCAGAAATGGTACCGCAATCTGGCGATTGCCCGGACACTCGTCGAAACTCTCAGGGAACTCGACCCGAAATTTTCACCAGCGGAAGAGGGGATCGCAAACATTCGCATTGAATAACGCATTCCCTTGTGCCAACTTCTGCCAATCCGCGCATCGCATTGACAGGCACCGTTGTGGATTTGATACCATCGAACAACACGCGGCAGAATCAACACCGAAACTCTGGATCACACACATGGCACCACAAACGCAAACATCGTTTTCGCGACGCTGTTTCGGCACATCGAATTCCTGCGCCATTTCATTGAAGCGAACGTTGTCGCTGTTTGCTGTCGGAATGTTGCTGTTCCTGACGTTTCAACCGTCGGCACAGGGTCAGAATAATTGGCCCCGATTTCGGGGGGCGAATGCCGATGGTGTGGCAGCGGATAATGCGGGGCTGCCGACCAAGTGGACGACGACCGACAACGTGAAGTGGAAGGCCAACGTTCCGGGGTGGGGCTGGTCGTGTCCAATTGTGTGGGGTGACCGCGTTTTCCTGAGTACCGTTGTCAGCGACGAAAAGAACCTCACGCCCGGCAAGGGGCTCTACCTTGGCTTAGGCGTGCGCAAGCCGTTGAAGGGAATTCATCACTGGATGGTGCATTGCTTCGACATGAACACCGGCAAAGAACTCTGGAAGCACGAAGCCCACACCGGACGCCCCCAAGTGCCTCGGCATCCCAAGAGCACTTATGCTGCCGAAACGGCGACAACCGATGGCGAGCGATTGTACGTCCTGTTCGGCGATCTGGGCCTGTTCTGCTACGACCTGAATGGGAAACCGTTGTGGACGAAAAGAATCGCACCACAGAAAACATTTCTCGATTACGGTTCCGCCGCCTCTCCGGTGGTGCATGACGGTCAGGTGATTGTGGTTTACGACAACCGGGAGAGTTCGTGGATCGCTGCGTTCGACGCCGTCTCGGGAGACGAACGCTGGAGAATTCCCCGCAAGGAAACACACTCGTGGGCAACTCCGTTTGTCTGGAAGAACGACGTCCGGACTGAGATCGTCGTTCCCGGCCAGAAGCGGAATCGCAGTTATTCGCTTGAAGGGAAGCTGCTGTGGGAGTTCGATGGAAAGATGTCCGGCCTTGTGATTCCCTCGCCGTTCGCGGCGCACGGTTTGTGTTACATCGCCTCTGGCTACATTGGCGACAAACACCGGCCGACTTTCGCCGTGCGACCGGGAGCAACCGGAGACCTCGCACCCGATGGCGACTTCAAGAACAGCAAACACATCGCGTGGTACGAGGGAACATCATCGTCGTACAACCCGTCGCAAATTGTGTACGGCGACTATCTCTACACGCTTTACGACCGCGGGTTTCTGACCTGCCATGACGCAAAGACCGGAAAAGAGGTTTACGGCAAACGACGCTTTTCGCCCCGTGGTTCGTTCACAGCGTCACCGTGGGCCTACAACGGCCATCTGTTCTTTCTCAGCGAAGACGGCTTGACGTACGCGGTCAAGGCCGGGCCGGAGTTTGAAATCGTCGAGCGAAGTCCGCTCGAAGAACTTTGCCTCTCCAGTCCCGCCATCGCCGGCAACAAACTACTGATTCGCACGGCCTCTTCGCTGTACTGTTTAACTAAAGGCGTCAAACGGCCGGCCGACAAAAAACCGAAGGAGTAGCAATATTCGTGAGGCGATCGTGCTTGTACGCGTCGCGGCCTACCAGTTCGCAATCTGGTAGTCCTTCAGAAAGTTCCCCCAGAGGTGTTCGCCGCTGAGGAACCCTGAGAAAATGGGATCGCAGATGCGCGCGGCAGCGTCGATCTGGTCCAGCGGAGGGCTGAAACCCATTTCTTCCACTTTGCGTTTCGTGATCTCGATCGGGTCTTCATCGGTGATCCAACCGGTATCGACGGCATTCATGTGGATGCCGTCGCGGACATAGTCCTGGGCCGATGTCCGCGTCAACATGTTGAGCGCAGCCTTTGCCATGTTCGTATGCGGATGCTTGTCGGTTTTGTAGGCCCGAAAAAAGACGCCTTCCATCGCCGAAACATTGACGATGTGTTTGTCGCGTGTGGGGACCTTCAACATCAACGGTTTCAGCCGAGCGTTCAGAATGAACGGGGCCACCGCGTTGACCAAATGCACTTCCAGCAGTTCAACCGTTGGAACGTCGGCCAATCGCAGCCGCCAACTGTTAACGGCACGCAGATCGACTTGCTGTAGGTCTCCATCGAGTTGCCCGGCGGGAAAGAGTTCCGTCGAAAAGTCGGTGTCGCCGGGGGCTAACGGAATCTGCGAAAGTTCGGCCGCTTGACGAATGCCGACGAGACTGTCTTCCACTTGAGCCGGCAGCATGCCCTGTTCGTGAGTCCCGCTAACGCCATTGCTCCGCATCGCCTCGTACGATTCGAGCAGCTGCCGCGTCGAATCGGGAAGGGACTCGGCCAGTTTTCGCTCGTCCTGCATCAGGTGGGAATAGAATCCCGGCGGACGGCGGACCGTCTGACACGCGTTGTTCAGAAGGAAATCGAGCCGGGGAAGCGTTTCGCAGAGGTGGTCGGCCATCGCCTCGACACTGGGTGTGTGCCTCAGGTCGATGCCGTGAATCTGCAATCGGTCGATCCACTCGCCGCTATCATGTTCGGCCGCAAACCGTTTGGCGGCGTCACAGGGAAAACGCGTGGTGACAACAACGTGAGCGCCCGCTTCGAGCAGTTTGAGGGCGACGTGATAGCCAATCTTCACGCGGCCGCCCGTCACCAAAGCATAGCGACCGGTGAGGTCGGTGGTCTGTTGCCGTCGCGTCCAATTCAGTTCGGCACAATCGGGACACAAGGAATCGTAGAAGACGTGCAGCCGTTCGTAATCCGTTTTGCAGATGTAGCAACTGCGAGGAACCTGCAGCCGTCCGATGAAGTGGTCTTCCGGGTGATCACCGGCGGGTGCCGATTCCGTTTCAAATGGTGCCGGCGCATGAGGAATCTTCCAACGACGAATGCCCGGTTGTGTGCGGATACCGGTCTCGGCGAGTTGCACGTCGTCTTCGGATTTTTGGGTGGCGAGCACCGCCTGATCGCGTTTCTTGAACGCGCGCAGCAGTTTCTTGCGCGAGGGCCGGTCGGGGTCGGACACTCGTCCCACCGCGCTCATCAGTCGTTTTCTGTCCGCATCCGACAGCAATGCCAGCAACCCACGGTCGTCGGCGATTTGCTCAACGATCTCGATTGCCTGATTGATGACATCGCTAGTGGGGGCGGGCCGGTCTTCTGCGGGCGTGGACGTTTCCAAGTTCAGTCATTCCAGAACTAATGAGAGAAACGGCTCCGCCCCGTGAAAGAGGAGGTCAAAGCCGTTTTGTATTGAAGCGGGAATGGCCGGGAACCGAACCCGCTCGGCTCCGTTCCAGGGGCCACAATGAGTTTGAAGCAAAAGGTAGATTACTCGATGGACACAGTTTCTAAAAGGATCCGCGTCTCCCACTTGCCAGCCATGAAAAGCCAACGGTTCGAGAAATGTCGTCCGACTGCTTAGAACGTGTCTTCAAATTGCATGAATTGACAAAAATCGCTACGACTCCGTGTCTTTGGTTCTCAGGTCAAGGACGACGGAGACGCAACGATGAAGCGGCAGTATC
>CAUZOL010000001.1:0-75744 GCA_963581435.1 Planctomycetota bacterium | reverse complement strand
AAACTCCTTACCAGACGCTCCTACCGAAATCACCAAATCCAGTCCATACCAATCGCCGGTGAGTAGTAACGCCATTTCACTGCTGCAGTGTGCGAAATTTCGCCAGCAAATACGTCGCAGCGGGGGCTTTGTACGCATGCCCCCCCAAACGCGCCAAATTATGGCGTTTGCTCGTCAATTTGCGACTTATCGGTAGTCCAGGACTGCCGGAGGGGATATCGACTCAAAAGTAACAAACCCGGTAGAGACCGGCAAACACGCCTATCGCCTGACCGCGTTGAGAAACCCGGCTTTTTCAAAAAACCGGGTTTCTGTTCCGCTCGCTCAGCCGCGTTTGTAGAACGGCAGTTTGACGACCGTGGCCGCGTGGCGTTTGCCGCGGATGTCGATTTCCAGCGCGGTGCCGATGGCGGCTTGATCGGCGGTGACGTAGGCCATTGCGATGGACTGTTCGAGCGTTGGCGAGAACGTGCCGGAGGTGACTTGGCCGATTTCTTTTTCGCCGGATAAAACCTTGGCTCCCTCGCGGGCGATGCGGCGGCCTTCGAGTTGCAGGCCGACACGACGTTTGCGGTTTGTGTCGGCCTTTTTTTCGGCGACAGCCGATTTGCCGATGAAGTCGGCGGCATCGAGCTTCACACCGAATGCGAGGCCGGCGGTGTAGGGATCGGTGATTTCATCGAGTTCGTGGCCGTACAACGGCATCGCCGCTTCGAGCCGCAATGTGTCGCGGCATCCCAGACCTGCCGGGAGCAAGCCGTGTTCTCGACCCGCTTCGATCACCTGCTTCCAGAGGGCTGCGCCGTTTGCGGTCGCACAAATAATCTCGAATCCATCTTCGCCGGTGTACCCGGTGCGGCTGAGTAGCGCTGGCTCGCCGCCGAAATTGACGGCCGCGCTTCGGTAATAACCGATCTCGGCGATGTCGCAGTCTTCGACGAGTGGATTGAGAATCCCGATGGCACGCGGCCCCTGCAGGGCGAACATGAAATCATCCGCTGTGCGGTCTTCGACGGTAACATCGAAGCGGCTACGATGCTGCTCGATCCAGTCGAGAATCTTCAAGCGATTTGAGGCGTTGACAACGAGCAGGTAGGAATTGTCGAGCCGATAGACGAGGACATCATCGAGAATTCCGCCCGTTTCGTTGGTCACCAGCGCGTAGCGAATCTGGCCGACTTCGATGGCCGCGACGTTGTTGGTAACGATTGAATCGAGAAACGCGGCGGCGTCGGGGCCGGTGAACTTGATGCGGCCCATGTGGGCGATATCGAACAGTCCGGCAGCGCGGCGGACGGCGTGGTGTTCCTCGGTGATGGTGGAATACTGGATGGGCATTTCCCAGCCAGCGAAATCAACCATGCGGGCGTTCTGCCCGACGTGCCAGTTGTGACAGGCGGTTTGGAGCATAGCGGCCAGAAGTTTCGTTTAGCCGCGGGGCTTGCCCCGCGTGTTCCATCACAATTTGTTGCAGTCACATCCCGCAAGAGGGGTGGCTAAATCGCAGGACACAATCACTTAGATGTCGCTGCGGCACACAGGTATTCGCGATTGAGCCGGGCGATGTTTTCTACCGAAATTCCAGCGGGGCAGGCGGCTTCGCATTCGTAGGTGTTGGTGCACGAGCCAAACTGTTCGAGGTCCATCGCCGCGACCATTTTTAACGCTCGCTGTTTTCGTTCTGGCTTACCCTGCGGCAGCAGCGCGAGTTGCGACACCTTGGCCGAGGTGAACAGAATGGCTGAGGCGTTCTTACAGGATGCAACGCAGGCACCGCAGCCGATGCAGGCGGCGGCATCCATCGACGCTTCGGCATCGTCGTGGGGTACGGGAAGGGCGTTGCCGTCCTGTGCATTGCCGGTGTTGACCGAGACATAGCCGCCAGCCTGAATAATTCGATCGAACGATGAACGATCAACAACCAGATCGCGAACAACGGGAAACGCCTTTGCCCGCCAAGGTTCGATGACAATCGTATCGCCATCGTTGAATCGGCGCATGTGAAGTTGGCAGGTGGTGGTTTCGGTGTCGGCACCGTGGGCCTGGCCGTTGATCATCACGCCGCACATGCCACAAATGCCCTCACGGCAATCGTGGTCGAAGGCGACCGGTTCTTCGTCCTGCGCGATCAACTGTTCGTTGAGAACGTCGAGCATTTCGAGGAACGACATGTGCGTCGAGATGCCTTCGAGATAATAGATCCCGAAGTTACCGCGCTCCCCCGCACTGGGTTGTCGCCAGATTTTGAGCGTGAGGCTGAGGGTCTCGCTCATGGATTTGAAATTCCTGTTCGAGGAGCCGCACGGGACGCGGCCCGTGGGCTTTGAATCACAATTATTTATAGCTGCGTGTTGCCAAAGGAACGTGATCGAATGCGAGCTGTTCCTTGTGCAGCGTGGAGTTCTCACCGACGCCGTTAAATTGCCAGGCCGCGACGTAGGCGAAGTTTTCGTCGTCGCGCCGGGCTTCGTTGTCTTCGGTTTGGTGTTCGTCGCGGAAGTGTCCGCCGCACGATTCTTCGCGGTTGAGTGCATCGGCCGCAAACAGTTCGCCGAATTCCAGGAAGTCGGCGACACGCCCGGCATGTTCGAGGTTCTGGTTGAAGCTCTCGCCGCTGCCCATCACCTTCACGTTGCTCCAGAATTCCTCGCGGAGCGCGCGGATTTTGTCGACGGCCTGTCCTAACCCCGGCGCGTTACGCGACATGCCGCAGTGGTCCCACATGATGGCCCCCAATTCGCGGTGCATGCTTTCGACGGTGCGTTTGCCGTTTACCGCCAACAACGAATCGATTCGGCCCTTGGCCTGCTCCAACGCTTCGCCGAATGCCGCGTGGTCAGTATCGACTTTGGGCAACGGGCAACTCGCCAGATGATTGCCCAGTGTGTAGGGGATGACAAAGTAACCGTCGGCCAGACCCTGCATGAGTGCGCTGGCACCGAGCCGGTTGGCACCGTGATCGGAGAAGTTCGCTTCGCCAAGAACAAACAGGCCGGGGACTGTGCTTTCCAAATTGTAATCGACCCACAGTCCGCCCATGGTGTAATGCACGGCCGGGTAGATCCGCATCGGCACCTGATAGGGGTTCTCGGCGGTGATTTTCTGGTACATGTGAAACAGGTTGCCGTACTTGGCACGAATCACATCTTCGCCGTCCCGGTTGATCGCGTCGCGGAAATCGAGGAAGACGGCTTTCTCGGTCGAACCGACGCCATAGCCTTCGTCGCATCGCTCTTTTGCTGCGCGGGAAGCGACATCGCGGGGGACGAGATTGCCGAAGGCCGGGTAACGGCGCTCGAGATAGTAGTCACGTTCGTCGTCGGGGATTTCGGATGCCGGCCGGTGGTCGCCGGTTTTTTTCGGGACCCACACGCGGCCATCGTTCCGCAGGCTTTCGCTCATCAGCGTGAGCTTTGACTGGTAATCGCCGGCCACGGGAATGCAGGTTGGGTGAATTTGCGTGTAACAGGGGTTGGCAAAAAACGCGCCCCGCTTGTGGCATCTCCAGGCGGCGGTGACGTTGCTTGCTTTGGCGTTGGTCGAAAGATAGAAGGCGTTGCCATAACCGCCGGTACAGAGCAGCACGGCATCGGCGGCGAAGGTGTCGAACTTGCCGGTGACCAGATCGCGGGTGACGATGCCCCGGGCGACGCCGTCGATCACCACCAGATCGAGCATTTCCTTGCGGGTTGACAGTTTGATACGGCCGGCTTCGACTTGCCTCATCATGGAACTGTAAGCACCCAGCAGCAATTGCTGGCCGGTTTGGCCGCGGGCATAGAATGTTCGTGAGACCTGCGCACCGCCGAACGAGCGGTTAGACAACGTGCCGCCGTATTCCCGTGCAAACGGAATGCCTTGCGCGACGCAGTGATCGATAATACTGTTGCTGACCTGTGCCAGCCGATAGACGTTCGCCTCGCGGCTGCGATAGTCGCCGCCTTTGACGGTATCGTAAAACAGCCGCCAGATGCTGTCGCCGTCGTTGGGGTAGTTCTTGGCAGCGTTGATTCCGCCCTGTGCGGCGATGCTGTGTGCGCGTCGGGGCGAATCCTGCAGGCAAACCGAATGGACGTCGTAACCCAACTCGGCAAGCGATGCGGCGGCCGAACCGCCGGCCAATCCGGTCCCCACAACCAAAACGCGGTACTTACGTTTGTTCGCCGGGTTCACCAGCTTCATATTGAAGCGGTGTCGGTCCCACTTTTCGGTCAACGGACCGTCGGGGACTTTTGAGTCAAGTAAGCTGCTTGCGGCCTCAGCCATTGGTCTATTTCCTCAGTCGATCACAGCACAGATTAGAGCAACGCCCAAAGTGGAAAGATGCCAAAGCCGACGGCAATGAGAATCGCAAAAGCGATTCCTCCGTAGTGAATGATCGGATTCCACTTTGGGTGGTTAATTCCCAGCGATTGAAAGGCACTGGAAAAACCGTGACCAAGATGCCAACCCAAGAACGCACAACCGATCAAGTAGCCGATACAACTTATTGGGTTTCTTAGAATCACAGTCGCCTTCTTAAATGCGTTTTTGTAGGCGTGTGTTTCATGCGTTTCTTGGGACACTGCGTTGTCACCCGACTCTTCCTCGCCATTCTCACCAGCCACTTCTGTGACCGCAGAATAGGCAGCCTGGATCTCGTCCTCTGGCCGCAATTCGAGTGTAAAGTCCACCAGATGTAGCAATATGAAGGCAAGCAGAACCGCACCGCTGGCAAACATCCAGTTGCTGGGAGACAGGCTGGCCTTCAGCGAGCGGTCTTGAATCTTGCTGTTCTTTTTTCTGTAACCGACCGGCCCACGAGCGTCACGGTTTTCACTGGTGGTGGCGAAGGCCAGGTAGATGTGTGTGAGGAACAGCGTCGCCAGAATCGCCTCGGCAACCATGATGAGTTTTGGATTGCTGTGCAGCGCATGGGCATAGGCGTTGTACGAAACGCCGTCATCACCGGCGAGCAGCAGTAGATTGCCAGCGAGATGGGTTACCAGAAAGCCGCACAACAGCAGCCCGGTGATCCCCATCACAAACTTCTTTCCGACGGAAGAAGTGAGTGCAGTTTTGAGCCAGTTCAATTTCAGGCCCTTTCCTCAAACGACGGAACCGTGCCGACACCCAACACAGAACCGCGTGCGGATTCAGCCGCGAACGACAGAATCTCACAGGTGTCAATTTCGTTTCGTCAAAACGGTGAACGACCTAAACGACTGGCAAATGCGGTTGGGTACAATCTGGCAAACATGCAGACCCAAACTCCAACCTTCCGCGATTATACGAGAAGCCGTTTCAACTTCAATCGTCGGCATGGTGAGTTGTTGGATAAGAACGGAATCAGTTACTCGTTCCCACGGGCCGCAGCCCGTGGGCTTTGGGGTGTGACGATGACAATCTTCGGCTCAATCAGGGGTGATCAATTATTTGCGTCGGCGTTTGCCTGCGTTGGCGCCTTTCGTGGATCCAGTTTTCTTAACGCCAGTTTTCTTGGTTCCGGTTTTCTTGGTCCCGGCTTTCTTGACGCCGGTTTTCTTCGTCCCCGTTTTCTTGGCTGCAGCTCTCTTGCGGGCGGCTTTGCCTGTGGGCATTTTGCGTGCGGACCGTTTCTTGCGCTTCTTGTCCTTCGGCTTCGCCTTTGCTGTCGCATCGGCTGGATGCTTTTTCTGAGACCTCGCGCTCGCGGTGGATGATCGTTTCGTTTTGGACTTCGACGGGACAACGATGCGGAAGTCGAGTTCACGTCGATCGACATCGACGTGTGCGACCGTGACGCGAATGTTGTCGCCCAGCCGGTATACTCGACCGCCTCGCCGTCCGGTCAGCGTCATTGTTGCCGCTTCGTAGTCGAAATAATCGTTCGGATCGACTGCCGTGATGTGAACGAAGCCTTCAGCCGGCATTTCGATCCCACGGCAAAACAGGCCGAAACGCTCGACCCCGGTAATGACCGCATCGAGTTCCTCGCCGATTTGTCCTTCCATGTACGTCAGCAGTTTGACCTTGGTCAGTTCCCGCTCGGCTGCTGCTGCTCGGCGCTCGGTCATGCAGCAGTGAATGGCCAATTTCGCGACCTCGGTCTCGGCCATTCCCTTTTTGCCTCCCTTTCGCTTCGCCAATGCGCCGATCAGCCGGTGGATGGTCAGGTCGGGATAACGCCGAATGGGGCTGGTGAAGTGGCAGTAATGCTCTTCTCCCAGGGCATAGTGGCCGAATACATCGCCGGTATACACCGCCTGCTTCATGCTCCGCAGCAGCGCATAGTTGACGGCATGTTCGGGCGGCTCGTCGCGAACGCGATCGATGAGGTTCTGCAGCGCCCGGCGGCTTTGGTATTGCTGCAGCGGATGGCCGAGGGCTTTGGTGAACTCGGAAAACAGCCGCAGTTTTCGCTCATCGGGATCGGGGTGAGCGCGGCGCAAAAACGTGAGATCACGGTCCGATAATTCCGTCGCCACAGCAACGTTGGCGGCCAGCATGAACTCTTCAATGATCTGGTGGCTTTCATCATGTTCCGATTCGTGTGCCCCGCACACACGGCCATCTTTGTCGAAGTCGATTTTGACCTCCGGCAAATTCAATTCCAGCGCACCGGCTTCAAAACGGCGACGTCGAAGCAGCATTGCCAACGTGTGCATGCGGCCTAGCAACGCTCGCACCTTCGTGGCAACTTTCGACTTGAAGCGGTCCGGCTCGCGAACGATGGGCAACACTTCCTCGTAGGCGAATCGTCGAGTGACGAGGATGGCCGTGTTGGCAAACTCGGTATGCAGCGGAATCCCCTCGGCCGAATACTCGATGAATGCTGATTTTGTGTAGCGAACCTTACCCTGCTGTAAACTGGCCAGACTGTTGGAAATGACTTCCGGCAACATGGGAATGACGTGGTGGGGTAGATAGACACTGGTGCCGCGAAAGCGGGCGTCAATGTCGAGCGGAGATCCCGGCTGAACAAAATGGGCGACGTCGGCGATGTGAACTCCCAGATGCCAATGACCGTCGGGCGTTTGTTCCAGCGAAATCGCGTCGTCGAAATCTCGGGCATCTGCCGGGTCAATGGTGACGATCGTTTCGCCGGTCAAATCGCGACGGTCGGAGAGATTCGTTTCGTCGAACTCGTCGGCCTGGCGATGGGCTTCGGCCAGAACGTCGTCGCTGAATTCGGTGGGGAGTCCGAATTCGTGGACGATGGACAGCGTGTCGATGCGGACTTCACCGCGGGCCCCCAGCACTGTTGTCAGCACAGCTTCGCCGGCCTGGAAGTGCGTCGGAAATCGCACCATCTCAATGACGACTTTGTCGTCGGGTTGCGCCCCTTTGGCCCCCGGATCGCCCACAAATATCGGGTCGTTGAACGTTGTGCCGTCTACGCGGACGAAGCCATTTCCTCCATCCTCAAAATAGGTGCCGACAAACGTGCTTGTGGCTCGCTCGACGACCTCTTCGATGCGCCCCGTCCGTCGCCCACCGTGACCGCCACCTTTCAGCAGTTGCACCAGGACTTCATCGCCGCTGTAGGCGTCACCCATGTCGGCCGGTGCGACGTAAATGTCGCCTTTCCTGCCATCAGACGGCCGGTCGTGCGGAATGACAAACCCCGCGCCGCTCGACGTGCGTTTGATCACGCCGGCAATCGTCTGCAGGGCCGACTTCAACTTCAGCCGCCCGCGTTTGTTTTCGAAGACCTTGCCGGCATCGATTAACGATTGCAGTGCCACGTTGTGTCGGGCGACCAGCTTATCGGCGAGATTCAGGCGACTCGACAGCTTGTTCCGCTTGACCGGCTTGTAGTCGGGGTCGGAAATGAAGTCGAGAATTTGTTGTTCAAGTTTGTTCATGTGATCTCAGCGTGGCTTGAGGCGGTCGCTTGTTTTCTGAATCGAGACGTCCATGTGCGGCGTGAATCGACTGAGCCGCGGGGCTTGCCCCGTGTGTGGAATCAAATTGTCATCGACACGCCCCGCAAGCGGGGCGGCCAAATGTTCTCGCGGTTTCACGTTGCGATTCGATATTGAGAATGACGACTGTATGCCGTCACACTTCGTCGGCGCGATGGCCTTTGAACAGTTTTCGCGAAATCCGTGGGTTGAATGGGGTCCAATGGGAATCGGCGACGGGATCTTCGTCGATTTCGCGGGCGAATTCATTCACCTTGGCATCGAGATTGTCCAGATGATGCAGCGCGATTGCCTCGGGCGTCATCGGCAGTTTCGGGCTGCCGAACTCGTAGCTGCCGTGATGGCTGACAATCATGTGCTTGATCCGCAGCGCCGCTTCCTCAGGAAATGGTTTACCGGTCCGCTGGTCGAAGTCCGCCAGTTTCTCGTTCAGCATTTCGACGCCTATCACCAGATGGCCGAGCAGTTGTCCCTCGTCGGTGTAGATGAAAGAATTCTCGTAGGCCATTTCTCGGACTTTGCCAAGGTCGTGCAAAAACACGCCGGCCAGTAACAGGCTCAAATCGACGGCCGGGTACAGGTCGCGAATTTTGAGCGCCGACTCCGCAATGTTGACGATATGTTCGATCAGACCGCCGTAATGGGCGTGGTGCGTCTTCACACCGGCCGGTGCCCGGCAGACGCTGCGCATCAGCGGCTCGTCGGCCAGATAGCATTCCATCAGGATTCGGATGTCCGGGTCTTCAATTTCCAGCAGAATTTCGGTGAGCCGCGCGCTGAGTTCCTCAACTTTTTCGCCGGTTTGCGGGTAGAAATCGTTGACATCGAGACCGTCGGCAGGAACCGAGCTGATACCCGCCACAATCATCTGCAGCGCCCCCTGGTACAGCTGCACCTTGCCTTTCACCTTAACGAAATCGCCAGCGTTCATGTGGGCGACCGAATCCTCGGTCACATTCCACATCAGCCCGTTCATCTGTCCGCTGCTATCCCGTAATTGGGCAAGCAGATAGAGATTTGCGTTGCGGTTGGCGCGAAGCTGCTTATCGGAAAGCAGGTAGATTTCATCGACCGTATCGCCGTCGTGGAGCTTCTTCAGATTCTGGCGAGACATGAACGCTTTCTATCGATATCGTTGACGCGTCTCAAAAAGGATGCGCGCGGCAACACTCTGCCGCTGGAAGAGAGACCGGGAATGCACACCATCAAATTGCCGACGATCAACGCATCGACCAACTCGATTCGATTCTAGGGGGGTAACTCCCGGCCAACAAGGGTCTTGACCGATCTGGGTCGCCGGACCTTTTGAGGCATCCGGCCATCTGCTAGAATGCCGCCGTCTCGTTGAGAGGCATCCTGACGATTGCGATCATTCATTTGGAGAGAACGCCCCGTGCGCTGGTCTAAGACATTCATTCCCACCATGAAGGAAACTCCCGCCGATGCCGAGATTCCCAGCCATCAATTGATGCTGCGGGCCGGTCTGATTCGGCAGGTGATGTCCGGTTCCTACACGTATTTGCCGCTCGGATGGCGGGCGATTCGTAAGGCTGAAGCGATTGTGCGCGAGGAAATGGAACGCGCCGGCGCCGTCGAATTGTTCATGCCGGCATTGCAACCGATCGATCTGTTCGAACGAACCGGACGTCGTGAGGCATTCGGCGACGTTCTGATCAACTTCATGGTTCCCCGCGGCGACCGCCAGGTGCACATGGCACTTGGCCCCACACACGAAGAAGTCATCACCGATCTGGTGGCGCATCATATCAGCAGTTACCGGCAGATGCCGATCACGATGTTTCAAATACAGACCAAATTCCGCAACGAAGAACGTCCACGTTTCGGCGTGCTGCGAACCAGCGAATTCATCATGAAGGACGCCTACAGCTTCGATGCCTCGCTGGAACAGTTGGACGACTCGTACCAGAAAATGTACGCGGCGTACTGCCGTATTTTCGCACGCACCGGCCTCGAATATCTGCCGGTCGAAGCCGAGAGCGGGGCAATTGGTGGAGACGCTTCGCACGAATTTATGATTCCCGCTGAGAATGGTGAGGACCGAATCGTTCGCTGTCCCAAATGCAACTACGCTGCCAATTTGGAGCGGGCCGACACCGGACGTCGATGTCCACTGACCGACCCGCGAGTTGGGGAAGGAACCGGCGACAGATCGACGCAGGGCAGCGAAGCGACGATTGAATGGGACGCGTTGGAACAGATCGACACGCCGCGGGCGACCAGCATCGAGCAGGTCTGCAAAATGCTCAAACGCAAACCCGAGGAAATGATCAAGACATTGGTCTATCTGGCCGACGGCAAACCGGTGGCCGTACTCATACGTGGCGACCACGAAGCCAACGAAGGCAAACTTCGCCGTGCGCTCGAAGTCGACACGCTTGAACTCGCCGACGAGAAAACGATTTTTGAAGTCACCGGCGCGCCGGTCGGCTTTGCCGGTCCCGTTGGAATCGACTGCCAGATACTGGCCGACCACGACATTCCGCTGCTCGTCAACCCGATCAGCGGGGCCAATGCAGCCGACGCGCATTACACCGGCGTCAACATGGGCCGCGATTATCAAGTGGAAGCCACCTACGATCTTCGCAATGCCGTGGCCGAGGATCCCTGCCCGAATTGCGAGGGAACACTCGAAATGGTCCACGGGATCGAAGCCGGACACGTCTTCAAACTGGGTACGAAGTACAGTGAATCGTTGAACGCCTATTTTGTCGATGAAAAAGAACAGCGTCATGCGATTATCATGGGCTGCTACGGTATTGGCATTAATCGGATCGTGGCGGCAGCCTGCGAGACCTCGCACGACGAAAATGGCCTCATCTGGCCGTTGGCGATTGCCCCGTACGAAGTACTCGTTGTCCCATTGAAAATCGACGACGAAGAGGTCATGCAGATCGCGACGCGCTTCTATGAAGAACTGCAAGCGGCCGGCGTTGACGTCTTATTCGACGACCGCAAAGCGCGGCCCGGTGTGAAGTTTAAGGATGGCGATCTCGTCGGCATTCCGCTGCGGGTCGTCATCGGTGGCAGGGGGCTTCAGGAGGGCAATGTGGAAATCAAGTGGCGCACCGCTGAGGGGCCCGAGAAGATTCCGGTCGAAGAAGGCGTTGCCACTCTGCTGCGAATGCTCGAAGAACGCCGGGCCGCCGACGCGGCGAATGTTCCGGATTGATTTTCGACGAGTATCGACAGAACGGCGAGAACACGCCCCGCCAGCGAGGCGGCCAAATGCATTACCCGATGTATGAGGGAGATTCGGTCTAACTCTCAGAAACGGACTGCGCTTCAGAAATGCCATTTGCGGGGGTATGCTTCATGCCCCCATTGGAACTGGCGGCGTCAAATGTGAAGTAAGGGGCAAGCTCGCGGGGTCCGACAGGCATGATTTCAACATGACCCAGTGACGAAAGCGCGTCGCCGTTGTCTGTTGACAGGCGGACGGCATCCAGCACGTCTGATGGACGCGGGCGTGTTGTGAGCAGTAACACGCGGGTTGAAGACGAACGCCGCGTCTCCGCATCGGTCGAGAGTGCAACCGCATCCGGTTTCGTATCCGAGTCTGACAAGGCCAGCATTTCCAACAGCGAATCGATTCCGTCGGGGCCGCAGCGGCCTTCCCATCGCTCGAATTCACGGCCAGCGACTGCAACGTCGAGTCGCGCGTCCCGCGCATTTCGCATGTGATCGACAGCCAGCGTTGCTGCAAAACTGACGGCCAGTTCGATTCGCTCGCGATCGGCTTCCGTTGCGTTTTTCGGTTTCCACAGGTCAATCAGCAACATCAAATCCTGGCTACGGTTTTGTTGGTACTCTCGGATGGTCAGCTCGTTGCGGCGAACGGATGTTCGCCAATGAATTGATCGTGGATTGTCGCCGGGCCGATACTCGCGCATGCCGTGAAACTCGTCGTGAAACGATCCGCGCGCCGGCGTCCGCTGATCGATCACTTCTGCTGCCATCGAACGCCCGCGTCGCCACGCGTCGGTCAACTGTCCGATTCGTGGATAGATAAGCAATATGTCGAAAGCCGGAAAAATCAGCCGCCTCTCGACAATTCCCAGAGGAAAACGCGTCGCCAGATGCAGCGGTCCAAATCGATAGAGTCCGCGTTGCATCAGACACACGCGGTAGGCGTCGGTCTTTGACGACCGTGCCGGAACACGGGCAAACAACACCTTGCAATCCAGTTGCTCCAACTCGTTTTCAATCTGGTCGGTCACCATCATTACAGTTGAGGCCAGCAACAATTTGCGGTTCTTCAGGCGAACTTCGACGGTGAACGACTCGCCGGCGATCATCGTTCTGGGGATGCGGCGCGACAGATTGGTTCGTCTCAGCATGGAAAACGTAATCCAGCCGTTTAACACGAAGGGGCCGACCATCATCGCGAAGACGAGCATCAGCATGTTCGAATGCCCCAGCAGCGAACCGACCAGCAGCACGGTCATCACCAGGAGATAGATGGCGCCGGACTTGGGGAGCGCGACGCGATATTGGCGTTTGTTGGCGTATCTTCGGGGCAACAGCGTAGCAAGAATTCTGCGCACTCCCAAAATGAGGCAGAGACACCCGGCGATGGCGACCAGCACCGCCGGAAGGCCCGGCGGAACTTTCAGGCGAAACGTCAGCAGCAACTGAGCGCCGACGAAAATCAATAAAATGCCGGCCCATGAGATCGACCAGGCAGATGTTGACTCGTTTTGTCCATTGGCTGCTGGGAGGTCATTTCGACTCAGGCGACGACGACGGACGCTCGGCCGTCGTGCTTCGGTCATTTGCTTCAAACCCCAGAGCGAGAGAAACGACGTAGTCCCCACAAACGCCCAACGCTCCCATTGGCTGAAGTTCTTCGTCAGATCGGAAAACATCCAATATGCCAGTAGCAGTCCGAAACCGACCAAAAACGCAAGCAACCCTCCCATCGACACGCTCTTGTCGCCTCCGTTGCGATTGGAACGTCCGACAGACATGTCTCATCCTTTCACGATCAGCGGTCAGATGTCTGAGAATCAACTTTCAACTGGAAGACTGAGGCAACTGGATGAACTGAGAATTCTTCGAAGATGCGGAAATTCGCGACGGCGTCGCCGGTTATCCGATTCCTGGTTCGACAATCTCGAGAGCCTCTTTGCGCGAGTCGCAGTGAGGCCAGAGTTTGAATAGCTTCATGCTTTCCAGCACTTGCCGCATCTTCTCTGAAGCGTTGCACATCGCGGCCTTTCCGCCGCGGTTCGTTGCTTCGCGGGCCATCGTGATGAATACGCCGATGACCTCTGAACCAAAATATTCCAGTTCGGCCAGATCGATCACGAGATGATTAACGCCCGGCTCGGCGATCGTGCGGCGGATTTGATTCGCCTCAATCTGCACGTCCACATAGCGGAAGCCAAGCCCATCACCGTGCGGTATCACAATCAGCGTGTTACCTATTGTCTCGGTGTCGAACACCCGAGGTTTTGCGGCCATCGAAAATACAATCCTGCTGCGAATTATGCTGCGCATCTGGAAAGCAGTCACTGCGATCCAGGCAGCCGATAATATCCTGCCCATCCCGTCACGGCGACATTCCTCTGCAACGCACGGAACGGTGATAAACAACTGTAACTCCATTCTCTCGGAATTGGGAGAGATTGTCCATTCGCACAGAAGCAATCGCCTGCAATTTTGTTGACTAACAGTCTGCGAGCGGCGAGCTGGGCCGGGATGACATAATCCTCAGACGGGATCGGTGATTATCTCAGCCGATACAGTCCCAACTCGCCACGATTGCGATTAACCAGCGATAATGCCTGCGGCTCGGCCTTCAGTAGTCGGGTGAGCTGCGATTGCGTTGTTCCCAAAACGTCGGCTGCGGCATGCAGGTCCATGTCGTAGGCTGTGATCACATCCATTACTTCGGCCAGCAGGGCAGGGAAGTCGACGTGTTCTGAATTGACCGAGATTCGACGCCCAACGCGACGGCTTTGCCAGAGTTCACTCGGAGCGGCATCCGGTTGGACGGGCAAACGAGTCTTTACGGCGAGTTTCAAACGCAGTCGGAACAGGGCGACTCGCTGATTCTCAATCTGGCTTCGCCGTTCCGACGCCTCGACGCTCAGCCCGCTGCTGCGATGCGTCAGCACAATTCCTGTTTCCACCTTGTTGCGGCGCTGGCCTCCGGGTCCGGAACGACGTACCCGCTGAACGTCGCATTCGGCAAGTAATTCATCGGGTGGTATCGTCGCTGGATGTCTTGGGGGAGGTCTCATCGGCCTTATTCCCGGCGCACAATGACGGCGTCATTTTAACGGTTTGGCCCAAGTTTCGCAGCAGCCTTCGCGCCGATAATGTGGCGTCTCGCGTCACATGCGATGGCTGTATTCATCCGCCCTCAATCGGAGCGGACTTCGAATCCTGGAGTGAACAATGTCCCGAACTGTTCGGCGTACCGCCAATGCAAAACGGCACGTCGAAAACAAACATCGAAGCGACCGCAAACCAAGTCCAGCGTTCTTCGCTGAATGCGACCGGCGACAATCAACATCCCTGTTGCAACGTCAACCAGCTACCTGTAATCTCAACCCACGCGCCCATTGAAAAGCATGGTCTGTTTCACACCTGCCCATTCCGATGGAAACAGTGCGTGCCGACGGAACCCATGCCAACGGAAATAGTGCAGGCGTTATGGAGTATACCGCAGATTAGCAACGCATCCAGTATGCGTTTGTAGAGACATGACCAAGAGGTCTCATCTCAGCAGATGTTGTCTGCCAAATGACCAGTCCCACAAAACGAGTCATTCGTCCCTTCCCTGGATCCAATACCATGATATTCCGCCAAATCCGAATGACAATACCGATTTCACGGGCACTTGTGGCCTTGCTGGCTCTTCTGACCGTTGCAGGGTGCGGCGGTGGCGGGACGGCGGACGACAAATCGGCGGCCGAGTGGGCGATAAAGCACGGCGGAACCGTCAACATTGTCGGCAGCATTCTCAAAATCGACGCGGTTGAAGACATACCGGAGGAGTCGTTCGAAGTTCAAAAGATCGACCTCAATCAGGTCGACCCACCGATTACCGACAAGGACCTCGAAGGACTGCCGGCATCGGAAAGTTTGGTGTATCTCGGGCTACATAGTGCCAAGATCACCGACAAAGATCTCGAGCCACTCCTGAATCTGACCGGCCTGAAAGAACTGGAGTTATCGTACACCGAAGTCGGCGACTCCGGACTGGAGCAACTCGCCGGGCTGAGTACACTCACCAAACTTTACCTGTATGGCACATCGGTTTCCGACGACGCAGTCGAGCAATTCAAGAAGAAGTGTTCCGACTGCATGGTCTACCGCGATTGAATTCTGCTGACCACTCCATCAAAGCCTAAATCACTGAGTCGATCAATTTCGCACAAGAGGCCGAGCGTCATCGCGGCGAGTAGCCGGTGAATATTTCTCTCAGGCGTACCCCGCCACGCGTGTCAACCCGCACCGTCACGTTGAACCGGAACCCTTTTCCTTTGGGGACCTGCGTCCAGCCGATCGTCCAGCCGCCTCTCTTTGCCTTTTTTACCTGGGCTGTCTTTTGCGGATTGTTGATCCACACGCCTGCATGCGGCGGGCGAACTGGAGCAAGCGGCTTGTAATTCGCATCGAGCGCACGCTCGGCCGCAGCTTGTGCGACGGTGATCGCTTGCTGCTTCGTCAGCGGGCCGACAATCGGCGGGCCGATTACTGGCGGTTGGAACGGCTGTGGCGCACCGACTTCAAAATCGACCGTGCCAGTGGCAATCTTACCCGTCCATAGCGGGGTTGCGTACATGCCCAACGGATCGCCTTTGAACTCCAACAACAAGCGAACGCGGCACGGCCCCTGACCGCACGGCATCACCGAGTCGAAAAACGGCGGGACAATCACTGCCGGCCGTCGTCGATCTGCGGGCGCCTCGATGGCGGCGGCCGCTTTGCCTTCAAGCTGTTGCCGTTTGGGGAACGGTCGCGGAAATGGCTGAGGCAGCGGCCGCGGGAACGGAACCGCAACAAATTGTGTCTCGACCACCAGCCAGTACTTCACCGATTTGCCCGGTGGCAGTGAAACGGCGCCGCGCTTTGTAACTGCTGGCGATCCCGGCTCCCACTGCGCCGCCGTCTTTCGATTCGAGATCACCAGTTTCGCGCCCTCGCCGAGTGTTGCTCCACGAAACAGCAGAAATGGTTTCTTCGACGTGTTTGTCAGCTGCACTTCAAACGCCAACGGACCGATGCCGGCAAATCTCTTCTTCTCCGGTTGAATCGTGACCGACAACCCCCTCAGCGATGCCGGTTCAGACACCTTCGGCCGGTCCGATTTGGGAAACTTCGGCTTCGACTGTACCGAAACCTTGTACTTCGGCTGTCCAATCGGGGCAATCGGCTTGGCGATCTTGATGCGTTGCGGTTTCCCTTTTGCCGTCGGTTTTATTTCCTCACCTCGAACCGTCGTCACACCGAGTAGGAAAATCGAGACAATAGCCGCCGAATACGCCTTCATGTTTCTCTCTCCGTCAGTCCGTTTCGATGGGCAGCGAACGCGATTGTCGATACACAGAATCTCCCTGCGGGAAAGACGCATCGCCGCCGTTCATTGTTCCCGTCATTTTTCAGAAAACCATCCGCCAAGCGATTCCAACTTGTCCGGTTGACCGTCATCGCAACCTGCCGCATACTGCCGTTCGAGGCAGAACTTATGCCCTGGCCGACCAAATTCGGAAAGACTCCCCATGACCGTTCCGATGAACATCGCCGACGATTCTTTGCCCGCGGGCAACCCCCGGCGCGGTGCGCAAGCAGATTCCGAACTGAAAGTTGAAGGGCGGAAGCAACCGTTTCGTCTCTTTTGGGGCGACCTGCACAATCACAACGCGGTCGGTTATGCCAAAGGTTCGCTCGAACGGTCGATCGATCTGGCACGCGAGCATCTCGACTTCTTTGCCTTCACCGGACACTCGGCCTGGCACGATATGCCGAAGATGCCGGGTGATCGTCATTTGAAATGGGTGCGTGGCTTCGCGGCCCACTCGAAACATTGGCCGAAAACAAAGCAGTTACTCCGCGAAGCCAGCGGCGACGACTTCGTCGCATTGCTTGGCTATGAATGGCATTCCAGCCGCTTCGGTGATTTCTGTGTCATCCATCCCGACGACGACGGCGAATTGTACCTGCCCGATCATGCCGACAAATTGCTCGATTTTGCCCATCATCACGGTGCGTTCGCCATTCCGCACCACGTGGGCTACAAGCAAGGTTGGCGCGGAGCCAACTGGAAGTACTTCCGTAACGAAACTGCACCGGTCGTCGAAATTTTCTCGGAGCACGGCTGCACCGAAACCGACCGGTCGCCGTTTCCCATGATCCGCCACAGCAACGGCGGTCGCTCGACCGCCAACACCATTGCCCGCCAACTCAAACAGGGGCTGCGATTCGGGTTCGTTGCATCCAGCGACGATCATCTCGGCTACCCCGGAGCGCATGGCGAGGGTGTGGTTGGCGTTTGGGCCGACGGACTATCGCGGGAATCGCTGTTCGAGGCGTTGCAGGCACGTCGAACTTATGCCGCCACCGGCGATCGCATTCAATTGGAAACAACGCTCAACGGTCATCCCATGGGGGCCGATGTTCCCTTTGCCACCGATCGTCAAATCGACGTCCGCGTCGTCGGGCAGGATTCCGTTTCGATGATCGAACTGGTCCGCAATGGCCGCGTCATTCAACGGCATTTTCCCGAAGACTCTATCGACGGGCCGATGCAACTTCCGGGTAGTGCGCGGCTGCGATTTCAATACGGCTGGGGACCGTGGGCCGTCCTCGGACTCGGACGCATTTGCGACTGGGACGTGCGGCTGCGAGTGGAAGGGGGACGGTTTACGCGAG
Source organism: Planctomycetota bacterium (assembly GCA_963581435.1). Taxonomy (GTDB): domain Bacteria; phylum Planctomycetota; class Planctomycetia; order Planctomycetales; family Planctomycetaceae; genus JABISG01. The sequence goes on along the minus strand of CAUZOL010000001.1, from coordinate 57,955 downwards.
CAATTCCCAGTTATCAAACCTCGCCGTTCGATGAAGACCGCCGCGACCGACTCCGCGTCGTCTCACCCACCGAATTGCATCTGCAATCGCCCACCACTCGCGTTGAGAGTTACGGCGAAGACCCGACGAAATCGGTCTCGATAGAAATCGACGCCGACGAAGGTGCTGTGTTCGTCGTCGAACTCAAACAGCCAATCGAAAAGACCTACCGCGTGAAACTCGGTGACCTCATCGATGACAATCTCGTCGAGTTCACCGGCGTTTTTACCAGCGAGAGTTTCATCGTGCAACGGCTCGTTGCACCGGAAGAATACACGGCAAGCCTGCGCTGGAACGACCGCCGGAAAAAGAGCGATTCGGCCGACTGGTACTACGTCCGCGTGACGCAGCACAACGGACAAATGGCGTGGTCCAGCCCCATTTGGGTCGGGTGACGGTGAGTCGAGAGACAAGAGCTGAGAGACAAGAGCAAAAGATTATGCCGTTTAGCGGCGGGGCAACGCCCCGCGAGTCTGTTTGACTCTAATCTCTAAACTTACTTATACGTGCTGTGGCATTTGTCGCACGCCTGGCTCAATTGTGAGAAGCCGAGTTGGTAGTTGTCGAAACTGCCCGTATCGACCGCCTCAGACACTTTCTTGCTGCCGTCGATCATTGTCTTCACAAAGGCTTTGAAATCATCGTCTTCGAAATAGCCGTAACCTTCTGTGGTCGTCACCGTCAGCAAGGCGGACATCAGCGCGGCTTCATGTTTGATCTCTTCCGCGTTTTCCTTCAGCGCTTCTTCGCTGCCCACATTCACCAACAGCCACTTCTTGCCAATGTCGAGCCGCTTCATGAGAAAGCCGATATCGACGTATTCCACCATCGCGTCGTCCTCGTTTGGTTCGGCTAATCCACCCGGTCGGCTGCCGCTGAGAATATCGCCAATGTTGAGGTACGGCTCGTTGATTTGTTTGTACGATTTCGGCCCTCGCTGCAGTTTTTCGGTCAGCATGCTCGCCGACAGATCACGGATCTGCTTGGCATTCTTTTTCCAGCGGACTTCATCGGGATGCTGGGCAGCAATTGCGGACAGCGCCGTCATCGTCGTCACGTGCGGCGGTAGCTCAAGATAACTGGAGTTGAATGTTGCCACCGTCAGTAACTTCGCCTTGAATCGATTGTTGATCTTCTTCATCTCCACGTCCAACACCGAAGCAGCGACGACGTCTTTCCAGTTGATTTCGCCCGATCCGCTATTGCTGGCCGGCATCGGATCGGTGGTCTTCTCGCCACCGTTTTCCGGTTTCGTGCCGGGATCGCCCACTCCAGGATCGGCAACTTTCCCTTCCTGTCGCGCGACGGCCAATGGGTCGGTATACCAGACGTCGTAGGGGAAATCCTTGGCCAGCCACTTGCGGCCACCTTCATCGACATAGGTCCCGTTCCTGGACACCTTGGGCGAATCACTGCTGCCTGTAGCGCCCGTCTCGCCACCATCCGCCGCTGCATCGTCTTTTGCTGCGTCGTCACCGCCGCAGCCAGAGAGCGCGAACATTCCCACGGTTAACGTACACGTGAAGACACACATGTACGACATTCCCAGCACAACTGATTTCCGTTGACGCATCGGATTGGTCCTTCCAGTCGGAACAGCGGCCCGGGATAATCATCGGTTCTGTTGTCGGCAACAAGAGTTCGGCCCGACAACCCACCGATCATTATTATGTATTTCGTTTCACGACGACGCAAGACGTGAAGAGACAATCCAATCCGCCCACATATGGGGTGAAAACGTCAATTCACAGCCATCTGGTTCGGCGCCACATCGGTTTCTGCCTGTAACGGGTCGCATGCTTCTACCGAATAAACGGAAAATCACTCTATTTTCGGCGAACACAGCTTGCAATTCGCCAAGCCGTCCATTATCCCTAAAGGTTGTAGATCTCCGTACTTCGCGTCAGTTTCCGAACGATTTGACGCTGGCAAGACGCCACCACTTTCGACGCAGACTATAGTTGTCGGATGGCAAACAGAAGGCGGGCTGCATCCCAATGAGGGATCACCATTTCGTGGGCCTGTATGAATATCAGAGCGTCACTAGATTAAGAAAGTCGCTGTAGGAGACGCTTTCGCGTCATTCAAGCGACAGAACGGGAGTCACACCATGAAGAAACTAATGATTTTATCCATCGCTTTGGCGATGTTGAGCCTTACCGGCGGCGGAAGCCAGGCGGGGTTTCTCGATGGGTTGTTCGATTCGGAGACCACCACTAAAAATCCCAAGACTTACGGTCGCATTGTCTGGCAGCAGAACGGACCGAAAGATTCGCGGATCGCGTTGGCATCGTTCCAGCTGGCACCGCCGCCCGGTATCAAACTCGCTCCGGGTGAGTACATTGTGCCAACGCCCGAAGGCGATACGCAAATCGCGCCGGCCCCCGCTGGCCAGCCGATCGGGCTTTACCACCGAGTGAAGTACGAAGACCGCGACAACATTCATCCCTGTGCCGTCAAGATGGTCGTGCAGGTGATGGACCCGTGTCCGCCGCCGAGAGACCCCTGCAGCCGCTGCAAGCCGGCTCCGCGATTCGTTCTCGTCGAAATCTGCGTTCCTCCTTGTGGCTGCAAGAAAGTTAAAATCAGCCGCGGTGGTGCCAAAGTGGAATACGATTACGGTAAATACGAAATCGAAATCAAGTCGAAGAAGGGCGTTGTTGTCGTCAACTACGACGACTGATTCGCCAAGCTGATTTCGGCGGACAATTTGAGCAATTTGACGACTGGGTCGATTCCCATCGGCTCGGTCGTTTTTTGCGCGGTGGCGAGCACTCCGGGTGGGGGACTCTGGGTTGAAACGCGTCCGTTTGCAGCGCGTCGCTGGAGCGGTTATTCTGAAATCGAAGAGACGAGGCTGCTTCAACACCAAGAAGGTGCGGGCCGATGACGACGAGAATTCCACGCGAGGAATACGAGCAGTTTGGCGACGAAGTTTACGTTTCCGATGCGCTCATCGAAAAGTATCACTCGGCCGAAGGCCTGGAGAGTTATCTCAAATGGTCGCAGCAGATGACGCAACAGTTGATCTACGGCAAGAGCGCCCACTTTCCGGCCGACTACGAACGCTGGGCCAATTTGGGCATGCCCGACGGGCATTGATCGCCCGATCCGCGGGCTTTGCCTTTACATCCTGTGGCAATTCCCGGTAGCCTGCACCTGTGGCCGCAATTGCGGGCCAACGCAGATGCCACGGCCACAAACACGAAGCCCCGGCGGCAGCCTCAAAACTGTCGCCGGGGCTTTTTATTTGGCCGTTGCCACTACCGCTGATTGGATTATCTTGCGGCAATCTTGATGTCGGTGGTATTATTGACGCCGGAGAGGTTCATTATGAAAATTTACTCGTCGATCGATTCGGTGCCGGAATTGCGGGATCTGCCACGCCACGAGAAGCGACTCCTGCATCGGGAAGCGGTTTTTGGAATGCGCTTCCTATGGAGATCTGTGGCAGCGAACAGTTTAGCTATCGGAGTGATGCTCTTGCTGTGGACGATGACGCCGAGGCTTCCACCGCCGGCAGGATATGTTTGTGTCGCAATCGGGTTGGTTTTTGCGTGCTTCGTGTTAGGTCAGGTCTCGATACAGATTGAACGTCCGCTTCTAAGAAGACTTCGCGATCGCCATTTCGGAGAAAACGGGGCTGTACGAGACGCCCCGTTATTCGATTGAAGCCAACGTTCGATTGAAGAAGGTGACTGGGGTCGAGCGTTCGTCAACAGCCATCGCACGCCCGCTCACTTCGCCGACCGCTTCAGCCCCTTATCGGCAATGTCCAGCCGGTGTTTCAGCCAGGCGTAAATCGAACCGCCGAGTTGTTGGTAGCCGGCGGTGTTGGGGTGCACGCCGTTGTTGGCGGGGTAGCCGGCGGTTGGGTCGAGATTCATCTCGGTGGGGACGACGAACATTCGCTTGTCCTCCTGCCGACCGAAGTGTTTGATTTCCATCTGCACGAGCCGATGCTGAGTCTGTTTCCAACCCCAGCGTGAATACCGGTCCTTGTAGTTTGCCTCGAAAGCGGCTTGGCGGGAGTTGGGCGGAGTTGTCAGGCAGATTCCCAGTTCGGCCTTTGGCGCGGCTCGACGGAATTCCGCCAGCAGTATGTCCGCCTGCTTCAGCATGCTCGCAATGCGGTCGTCCGGCTGTTCGGGATTCGCACTGAAGCAATCGTTGATGCCCAACAGAAACAGCACGTAGTCGGGCCGCTGTCCTCCGCACTCTTCCTTGAAATAGCGGGCGACGTCCAACTTCGGTTTGGCATCATCGCCGAGAGACACAAATGGACTGCTCCGCTTGCGATACGTGCCGTCGGGGTTCGGCTCATATTGTGTGACAAACCGTTGCCACGTCCAACCGCCGTATCCTTCGTGGGCGACGCCCTTGCCGGCGTTTTTCGGCTTGTGTGTGCCGAGCATTTTCCATGCGGGGTTCCCCCGTTTCGAGAGCAGCCTCGCGATTTCGTTGGGATACGCGGTCGCATGCGTCAGACTGTCACCGACAATCAACAGCCGAATTGTCCGGCCCACACCGGCATCGGCCGCCACCACGCGCAATGTGGTCTTCGCGCTGCCCAACGTCTTGCCGTTGGCATCGGCGACGTTCACCCGCAGTGTATGCTTGCCGACATCTTCGGCCGTCGGCGTCACCGCCCAATTCGTCTTACCGGCGCGACCGATGTTGCACACGACATCGAACCGGTATTCTTCCGGCGTCTTAGTCAGCACAATGTTGTCGAAGCCAATGGTCGTCTTCTCACCAACCACCGCATAGAACTCCGATGGCAACGTCAATTCCAACGGGTTCTCGACATCGGCCGCAGAGACTGCTCCGGTGCCGAAGTCCCATCCTTGCGTCCCAACGAGTGCAAGAATCAAAACGCATACGTTTCGTCGGTTCATTTGTTTCGTCCGTTCAAGTATCACGTGCCGCCCGCTGGTCGTCACCACATTCATGCCGAGTTTTTTCGACGTGGTCAACCCCAACAAGAAAAGGAAGCCAACGAAGGACCATCAGACCCTTAATAGAGAAGCCTGAAGCGCTAGCGAAGGAGCACCGGCACAAGCGGACGAACTCTTATTGCTCCTTCGCTTGCGCTTCAGGCTCCTATTGTCCGCCTATCTTTTTCCCTTTGCGAATCTCTGCGGTCCTTTGGACCTTTGCGTTAAAACCGAGCGTGTCGCCCGCCCACAATGGTTCCTGCGCCACTCATTCCTTCCGAGCTTCGCCGTAAAACCAACTCACGGGCAGCGATCGAAAACGTGTCGAAAGTTGTCCGGCGGCCGGACCGCTTTCCCAGTAACTGAGCACGACGCGATCTCGCACGAAAATCGCGCTGGTGTAGGAAAACGTTTTGCTCTTGTCCGTTTCGAGATTCCTCACGTTCCGCCACGTTTTGCCTTCGTCGGACGAGATGGCAGCGGTCAGCGGAGTTCGTTTGCCGCCGTGACCGGCGCCGGCGGTGTAGGTGTTGTTCCAGATCAACAGCAGATCGCCGGTCGAGGGAATCCGCCGCAGCGTCGCCGGCGCTTCGGGTGCTTTCAGGTCGAGCGACATCTGTTCGCCCCATGTTTCCCCGCCATCGGTCGAGCGGAATGCACCAATGATCCCCAGTTGCGTGCGGACGATCATCAATACGCCGCCATCGTTGAGTTCCAACACTTCCGGCTCCATTGCGCCGCGTTTTGGCATATCGACGCTGTTCTTACCTTTCCGCCAGGTCCGGCCGCCATCGTCGGAAATGAAACAGTGCGAGACAAAATGATTCACCTTCTTCACGTCGGCCGTCGATGCGGCGGGCGCGAGTAACCGTCCCGTGGAAAGTTCGACCACCCGGTCGTTATTCACGACGTGGTAACCCGACTCATTGGTCACCGTTGTCGGCGGGCCGAACGTTTGGCCCTCGTCCTTTGAAAACCGCACCAGCAGGTCGAGGTCGCTGAAACTGTTCTTCTGCAGGTAGAACAGCGCAATCTCGCCCGCCATCGGTCCTTTCTTCAATCGCCGCAGCGTGACGCTCATTACGTTGCGGCCGCCGGTGTTCTCTTGCAGCATGCGCTGCTTGCCCCATGTGCGTCCGCCGTCGCTCGATTCTCGGCCTACAATTTGCGCCTTGGCAAAGTCACTGCCACCGCCGATGAATTCCGTCGCCGCAAACAACAGTGAACCATCGCTCAACTCGAGAATCGATCCTTCGGTGTATCGCGGATTCTCTTTCGTTGCCTTGTAAACCATTCGGGAAACGTCTTCGTGACGATCCGGATCAGCAGGACGCGAGATCACCAGCAGCGATTGAGCCGCACGAAACCGCACGTCGGCGTTCTCATCGTCGAGCCGTTTCGCCAGCTTGTCGGCAACGAAAACCGCCCGTGCGTCGCCAGCGAATGTCGCCGCATACGTTCGGATGGCCGCATCCTCGTCGCTCAGGTTTTTCGCCAACCCCTCGCGGCCCGAGAGATCACCCAAAGCTGCCAGCGAGTGTTCGTAATAGGCCCGCGTGAGCGCATCGGGAGCGGTTGTCACGTTCTTCGAGATTTGGGCGATATCTTGGGAGTCGCCAATTCGCCCCAACACCCATGCGGCAATGCGGGCGATTTTCGGATCGGAATGTGTCAACGTTTTCCGCAAGTAAGCCATGCAGACGGGATTGCCACATCGCCCGAGCGCCGCGGCCGACATGATTTTGAGCGTTTCGTTCTCATCCTGCGCAAAAGCCCGCCGCATCGCGACGCCGTCGCCGATTTCAGCGACCTTGTACAAACTTTCCGCCGCATGAACGTGACCATGACTTTCCTTGCCAGCGAGAATTGTCAACATCACGTTCGCCTTCAACCGATCACCAGCACGGACCAGTTCACGGGCGATGCCGCAGCGGCGTTGATCGTCGGTTTCAGAACCAAGTTTCGGCAACAGAAACTCGCGGACTTCTTCACCGCGACCACCCAATGTCAGTCCTTCGGCAGCATGAATCGATGGCCAGAACTCGTCCGAACGGAGTCCTGCACGCAGAATATCCAAACACCGTTCCCGGGTCGCAGCATCCAGTTCCACATGCTTCCGGACCGGCTCAGCAGCCGTCGATAACGTCGGCAAAACATTGGCAATAACAATGAGCGCGAAAATCGCAATCAATAGCCGAGACGCATTCAGCGTCCTTCTTGCTCTCGGCTCTCGACTCTCGACTCTCGACTCTACACTCTCGACTCTCGACCATCGCATCTCGACTCTCCTATTTGCGGCTGCTGTATGACCGACCACAACGATTTCCTTGGCGCAGCATTGAATGCCGGTCTCGTTTCGGTCAGCATCACACCAGAGCCGACCAGAATCAAGTGAGACGAACGCATCTGCGAAAATCCCGTTGGGGAATCGCGACCGAGAAGGTAATCGACAACAATGAATACTAAAGAACGCCTTCGCCGCCTTGGTGACGGGGACAGCATTCAATCCGCCTGCAAATCCGCGGGAATCACGCGAGCCGAGTTCGACAGTTGGTGGCGGGAAGAAGCCGAAAAACGGGTCCCCTCTCACACGGGAGAAATCCCCGTACACGTCTCGACGACCGTGTCGATTGCCCGCGACGCGCACGGCATTCCGCACATTCAGGCCGACAACGACCGTGACCTGTTTTTTGGGTTCGGCTATGCGATGGCGCAGGATCGGCTGTTTCAACTCGACTATCTTCGCCGCAAAGCGCAGGGACGTCTGGCTGAAATTCTCGGCCCCGACGGGCTGGAAACCGACATTGTTGCCCGCACGATTGGTCACAGTCGCATCGCCGCCGACGAGTGGGAACGACTTTCGCCCGAAGTCCGGCAGACGCTCACCGCCTTCACCGATGGCGTTAACGCGCTCATCGACCATTGCGGCGACAACTTGCCGATTGAATTCGATCTGTTGGACTACCGCCCAAAGCGTTGGATCGAGACCGACTGCATCGCCATCGAAAGTGAATTCCGCTACTACTTAACAGTGCGTTATCCCGTCATCGTCATGCCGGAACTCGCTCGCCGCGCTCTGGGCAATGGCCCTCTGTTCGACAACTATCTGCTGGGCGAAGCGGACGACGAGTCGATTCTGCATCCCGGCGAATACACACCGACGGCAACGCTGCCGCTGGAACCGGTGGGGCAGGTGGTGGGTGATCCCGATGCCACGACCGGCAGCAACAACTGGGTTGTCTCCCGCAGCCGCACTTCAACCGGCGCGCCGCTGTTGGGCAGCGATCCGCATATCGCCTTCGAGGCCGTTTCCTGCTGGTACGAAGCCCACCTCAGCGGTGGATCGTTCAACGTGGCGGGAATGGCCTATGTTGGCATGCCGGCAATTATGTTCGGTCGCAACGAACGCGTCGCCTGGGGCATCACCAACAACATCTGCTCGCAGCGCGATCTGTATCAAGAGAAGATCGACCCCGATCATTCTGATTGCTTCCTTTACGACGGCCAATGGGAACCGGCCCGCGAACTGGCCGAAGTGATCGCCGTCCGCGATGCCGAGCCGGTGACAAAGACGATTCGCTTTTCGCGCAACGGCCCGGTCGTCGATGAGATTCTTCCGCCACCTGCGAACAAAACCGGTCCGGTCACACTCAACTGGCTCGGTTTCCATCAGGGCGGTTGGCTGACATCGTTGTTGGACATCGGCCGCGCGAACGATGTGAAGGAGTTCCGCGAAGCGCTCAGGCCGTGGCATGTGCCGACGTTCGGGTTGGTGTTCGCCGATACCGACGGGGCAATCGGCTTTCAGTCGTCCGGCCGCATCCCCGTCCGCAAGCAGGAAGAACGCGGTTACCGGCCGGGTTGGGACCCGGAGCATCAATGGCAGGGGTTGATTCCGTTCGATGAAATGCCCGGCATCATCGAACCGGAGCGTGGCTGGATCGCCAGTGCTAACAATCGACTTGTTCCGAACGACTTTCCGCATCTGCTGTACGGTCGCTGGGTCAGCGGCTGGCGCGGTACCCGCATTCGCCAGATGATTGAAGAGCAGGGGGAACTCACCCCCGACGACATGCGCGACATGCATCAGGATTCGGTGAATTTGCGAGCCGCCGGCGCGGTGCCGCATCTCGTCGATTTGTTGAAGAACGACGACGATCCCCGAGTTCGCGAGGCGGTGGAGCAATTGCAGTCGTGGGATTTTCACGCCGAGCCGGACTCGGTCGCGACGACGATCTTCAATGTCTTCTACACCCACTGGGCACGAACCGTAGCCGACGAACGCTTTGATGCCAATACGTCGGAATTACTGGCGAAGGGTTGCGAAGGTTTTTCCGCCCGACTGTTGGAGGCCGACGCGGTCGGCTGGTTCGCTGCGGGGGACCGTGAAACGAAGATCCGCACCGCCTTTCGAGCGGCGTTGGACGATCTCGCCAGCCGCTTCGGCGACAACATGTCGGAATGGGAATGGGGGCGGTTGCACGTCATGCCGCTCAAACACGTGTTGTCAGCGCGCGGCGATTTGGCGCAACTGCTCGATCACGGTGGCAGCCCGGTTCGCGGCGATATGACGACCGTTTGCAACACGGGTAGCGGACCCGACTGGACGGCTGCCACCGGTGCCGGCTACCGACTCATCGCCGATTTGAGCGTCAACCCGCCGGTGTTGAACGCCGTCGATGCCCAAAGCCAATCGGGACATCCTGGCAGCCCGCATTACAGCGACCAGTTTGAAGACTGGATCTCGGGCCGGTATCACCCGATTCCGTTGGATGTAGAAGAGGCGGCCAAGGTGGCGGTGGAAACGATGATCTTGCAACCGGGATGAGAAAAACTACTGGAAAACACATCAATTTGGTTAGCCGCGACGTGCTGGTGCTTTGTCAAGTTTTGTTTTGCGGGTAGAGCTGGGACATAGTAACCCGAAGCGTAAGCGAGGACGAACCTGCACTTCACGCCATCCCTCGCTTACGCTTCGGGTTACCATTTTAGCCGCTGACCCGACTTTTTTATCTTGACGCAACACTAGCACGTCGCGGCGAACCAGTTTCTGATCGGCGCAATCGACGGGAACAGCACCATCAATAAGGAACACCATGAAGATCACCCGTATTGAAACTTATCCGGCCGAAATTGTCGTTCGGCCGGAACTGGCGATCAAAGGCTCGAAGGGATCGCATCGTGTCTCACCGTTTCTTATTGTGCGCGTCGATACCGACGAGGGCATTTCCGGTGCGGGCGAAGCGACCACCATGCCGCGCTGGAGTGGCGAAACATCGGCCACAGCGAAAGCAATCATCGAAGACATACTGGCACCGGCGGTCATTGGACTCGATCCGCTGGACGTTGAAGCGATTGACCACGTGATGGATCGCGTCGTCAATCATAACTGGTTTACGAAGGCCGCCATCGAGATGGCCTGCTGGGATATTCGCGGAATTGCGGAATCGAAACCGGTTTACGAACTGCTCGGCGGGCCGCATCGCTCGCTAACCATTCCCGCGCGATTCTCGATGGCCGCCTACGATCCGGAGACAGCGGCGGCCAAAGCGGTCGAGCGCGTCGGTTGGGGTTTCACCACGATCAAAGTGAAGGTGGGAACCGTTCCCGCCGAAGACATCGCCCGCGTCAAAGCGGTCCGCGCAGCGATCGGCCCCGATATCAAAATGGTGATCGATGCCAACTGCGGTTGGGATTGCGAGACCGCCATCCGCTGCTGCAAAGAACTCGAAGATTGCAATCTCTCGCTCATCGAGCAGCCAACACCCGACGGCGACTACGCCGCCATTGCCAAACTCCGCAGCGCGGTCGATGTGCCGGTGATGGCCGACGACATGTGCTTCGATCTCGTGCATGCCCGCGAAGTGATTCGCAACAAGGGCTGTGACGTCATCAGCGTTTACCCCGGAAAAAACGGTGGCATTCGCAAGTCGGCCGAGATTGTGAAGTTTGCCGCCGAACACGGTGTGGCCTGCAGTATCGGCTCGAACCTGGAGTGGGATCTCGCCACCGCCGCGATGGGTCACCTGACCATTGGCCTGCAGAATATGCAGGTCGAAGAATTCCCCGGCGACATTCTCGGGCCGTGGTATCACGAAGACCGCATTGTGACCGAGCCGCTCGCCATCGAAGGAAACACCTGCACCATTCCCGATAAGCCGGGGCTGGGGGTCACCGTCGATTGGGAAAAGATGGAACGCTACCGCGCGGCCGCAAAGGGTTAACCCGGTTCGAGAAACCCGGTTTTTTGAAAAAACCGGGTTTCTGTTTCGCGGGTTTCTGATCGACACAGTTGACGGGGGCAGCATCATGTACGCCAAAATTCGTGGCACGGAAATCTTCTACGACATCGACGGCATGCGGCTGGTGCCGGTGAATGGTGAACTCGTTGAGCGGCCTTGCCTGTTTCTGCTGCACGGCGGACCGGGCGGTGACCATTCGGGTTTCAAGACGACACCGGCTGCGCTCAGCGATACGGCACAATTGGTTTACGTCGATCATCGCGGCTCGGGGCGCAGTCGCGACACTGACCCCGATTCGTGGACGCTCGACAATAATATCGACGACCTCGAAGCGCTCAGGCAACATTTCGGCCTCGAACGGATTTCAATTCTCGGCTCGTCCTACGGCGGAATGGTCGCGTTGGGTTACGCCATTCGGTATCCCGATCGTGTCGCCAATTTGATTTTGGTTGCAACCTCACCCAGTTTCCGTTTCATGGAAGATGCGAAGCGGATTGTGGAAAAGCGTGGTACGCCCGAACAAATCGCAATCTGTCGGCGGCTGTGGGACGGCAACTTTGAGTCGCTCGAACAACTCAAAGAATACTACCGGCTGATGGCCCCGCAGTATGCCGTGTCCTTCGATCCCGACAAATTTGAAGACAGCTGGAGCCTCGGTATCCGCAATTTCGACCAACTCAATCGCGGATTCGCCGGCTTCCTGCGCACGTTCGACTACACCGAACAGCTCTCGACGATCACGTGTCCCACACTGGTGATGACCGGCGCGCACGACTGGATTTGTCCGCCGAATCATTCGCGGTTGATTGCCGAACGGATTCCGCGTGCGCACTTGAAAATCTTTGCGCACAGCTCGCATTCCATTGCCGCCGACGAACCGGAAGCCTTTCTCGCCGCCGTTCGTGGATTCCTGACATACGCCGAGGCAGAGTAAGGCGACCGTAAGGATCGCCTATTCCGCAGAGTCGGTCCACCGGCCCCATTTTAGCTCGCAATCTCTGTCTTGGCATTCAGCCAGTCGCTACCGCAAGTCGAACCTATTCAACGTGGTCGTTGCGCCGATTGTCCGCGCACACCAATCACGATTCTGAAGAAATCGATGGCACTATGGCGGCAAAAAAACGCAACAAAGCTGATGCGAAGAAGGCGGCCGCAGAATTGGCGGCAGACGCGCCTGCGGTAGGAAACTTGTTGACGCGAATGATGTTTCGGCCCCGGATACTTCTCTCGTTGGCAGTCGCCGTTGGACTAACGGCAGCAATTCCATTTTGCCTCAAGCGGCTACCGAATTTGAACGAGCAGCCGGCGTATCGCATTCGGGCCGCCGACATTTCCATCAACCAGCCCCCGCGATTTGTTCCCGAAGACCTGGTCCAGCAGGTGGTTGAACAGGCCGAGTTGCCGAATGAGCTTTTGCTACTGGACGAGTGTTTAGTTTCGCGGGTCGCGGAGTCGTTTGGGCGACATCCGTGGGTCGCCGACGTTGTTGAGGTCAAGAAGGCAGTGCCTGCACGATTGACGGTGACACTGCGTTACCGCGTTCCCATTGCGATGATTAAGGTTCAACAAGGTGTCTATCCGGTGGACGTCGAAGGACGCCTGCTCCCGCCCGCCGACTTCTCCGTCGCCGAAACGGAGCAATATCCGCTGATTCTGAATGTGAAGTCGATGCCGCTCGGTCCGGCCGGAGAAATGTGGGGCGACACGACCGTGGTGGCGGCTGCACGATTGGCCGGTGTCCTGGAGGCAGAGTGGGAGCAGTTAAAACTGGCAGCCATTTACGCGCCGCGGCAGAAGGCCGCCACTCAGTCAGTTGCCGATGTGCAATTGGAACTGTTGACGACGGATGGGTCGCACATTTTGTGGGGACGCGCACCGGGTTCGGACCATCCCGGCGAATTGGACCCGACAAAAAAAATCGGGCGATTAAAAAAGTATCAGGCCGATTTCGGCAAGTTTGACGATCCGCATGGACCGTACGAAATCGACATTCGGCACTGGCAGGAAATCTCCCGTCGTCCACTTGTGCAGCGCGGCTGGGAAGTGCAGCGCACGCGTAGCAGTCAGCGAAAATGACACTGGGTAGGGTGACCGGAGTGCTGCGGAGATGGTCGTATCTTTTTGCGACCGCATGAATGCGGTCACTACGAGTCTTTCATCAACCCGCCGGTCCGCAGAATCGACTCTGCCATTTCCAACGCCGTCCCGTTGATTCCCTGTGCGCGCATCTGATCCACCGTCGCGTCGATGTCATACTTCACACGCCGCAGTTCAACTTTCCCATCTTCGATGACTGCGTAGGCCGCCCGCGGATCACCGTCGCGCGGTTGTCCCACACTGCCGGGATTTATCACCTGAATGCGACCTAGATCCAGATGAAAGGGAACGTGCGTGTGACCAACACAAACAAAATCGACATCAATCGCCGCCAGCCGTTCCTGCCATCCGTCGGCATCGTCGGAAAGATATTCATCGAGTGGATCGCGTGGCGTGCCGTGGACCAGATGAAACGATTTTTCATCGACTGTGACACGCTGTGTCACCGGCAACCTTGAAAGGTATCGCATGTGGCTCGATCGCATTAGTTGCCAATGAATGGGACGCGTGGCGGCCGCCAACTGCCGAAGTCCCTTCTCACCGTTCGCCGTAATTCGCTGAGCGACTGCGTGGTCATGATTGCCTCGAACACCGGCAGTTACGTGTGCGCGGCCCCATTCAATGCACGGAACGGGGTCGGTCGCGTAATCGACAAAATCGCCCACAAACAGGCAGGCGTCAAACGTCTCTTTGATGGCAGAGAGGGCCTGCCAATTGGAGTGGACGTCTGCCAGTAAGAGAATCTTCATGCGGTTTCCAATGAGGGCAATGCCCGGCCGCGCAACCAACGAATAAGTTTCGACACCCGTTTTTGTAACAAAATGACAAAAGTTTCCAGCGGTTTTACTACCCGGAGTTGGCTCCGGTGAAATTTGTAACTATGCAATGTGAAACCAGTTACTGCAAATCGTGTCGGTAAGGATCTTGACGGTTGGGTATCGGCATGTGTCTAATACACACTATAACGGTCGAGTGTGTCAGTGGGAGGTCATCGCGAAGGCTGGTGGCTTGAATTGTCGCCAGCGGATTGGCTTCCAATATTGGGCGGCAACCAGTCGCGATGATCGAGGCATGCCGCCGAAACCTCGGATGAAAGATCGTGCTTTATGGCTGAGCGAGCGGTCGATCAACTCACTTTGCGTGAACTATTTAAGGGTGCCGAGCGTCTCACTCGTGAGCTAGCCGAACATATTGACCAGGGGTTCATCCCCAAGGCACAGGGACTATCACGTCTTGTTTCTCCATCACCTGGCGATCCTGAATACGATCAAATCGCGGATCTCACAGTTCGCAACCAGGTGGCCGAAGTGCTGAAGTCGGAAGACTTTACAAATCAGCTGCACGAAAAACTCGCTGAATACTACACGGCAATCGAGCGAAGCGTCTCGCGGATCGCCTTTCAAGAATAAGGTATACCTGTTGTGTCGCAGCGCGAACGGCATGACCAGAATAAACGACGAAAAGCAAGGATTGCGCTGAAAATGTCGTCGAATGTTTTGGCGGGCTGCTTGGCTAATTGAGTAGGGGATTGCCAGGGGCCGTCTCCGCGGCGCCTCGAAATTTGACATGTTTCTGCGTGATTTTCCCTTCTGTGCGAATTTCCCTTTATGGGTGAATTTCTCAGCACGATTTGACGACTTGAGTTCAGACACCCGATGGGGATGGTTTCAGCGCGAGTCAATTTTGGAAAATGAGCCGTTTCGGCGAAGCTCGCTAATCTTCTTGCAACTGTTTCGGGCCGACGGATACGTTTTAAGATTACGGCACGTCCAACACGAAACCGAAATCAAATGAGCATCCAGCAGGACTCCGAACAATCCGGTTCGCACCAAGCGGTGGCTCCGCTCGACTTTACGGGGAAGCCCCCTTCGTCGCTTGGCTCCAAGACGGTCTTCACAACCGATCGGCGGACGACGGTGCCGACCGAAAGCCGCGAGCTACCCCCTTCTGCGCTTGCCAAACGCAGGCGATTGTTTGCCGGCGATGAAGCGGGATCGAGTGAGTCCCCTGGAGCCGATTTGTATCCACTCGGTCCGGCAGGCGTCGAACTGGCGCATTTTGTCATCGAGGAGCCGATTGCTCGCGGCGGAATGGGGGCCGTTTATCGTGCGGTCGATCAGCGTCTACAGCGTGTCGTTGCTCTTAAAATACTCGCATCCGACCAGTCGCAGACTCAGAATGCCGTCCAGCGGTTTATCAACGAAGCCCGTGCTTCGGCCCAACTCGACCACGACAACATTGCCCGTGTCTTTTACGTCGGCGAAGACGACGGGCTGCATTTCATCGCCTATGAGTACGTCACTGGAATTAATATTCGGGAGCTCATTCGTGATAAAGGGCGACTCGACCCAGCCGAGGCGATTAACTACACACTGCAGGTCGCCGCCGCGCTAAAACATACGTCGGCGGCCGGCGTCGTTCATCGTGACGTCAAACCGTCAAATATCATCGTTACGCCGGTTGGGCGTGCGAAGCTCGTCGATCTCGGATTGGCACGCAAGGAGTATTCCGAATCGGTCGATGAACTCACGGTCGTCGGAACGACACTCGGAACCTTCGACTACATCTCGCCCGAGCAGGCCCGAGACCCGCGAAACGTCGATGTCCGTAGTGATATTTATTCCCTGGGATGCACGCTCTACCATATGTTGACCGGCGAGCCGCCCTATCCCGATGGGACGATGTATCAAAAACTGTTGAAGCACGACAGCAAAGAACCCCCGGATCCGGCCCGAAAGAACAGCCGCGTACCGTCTCAGGTGTCGGCCATTGTCCAAAAAATGATGGCGAGTGAGCCCAGCCGTCGGCACCGCGACGCCGACGATCTCGTTAACGATCTGATGGCTGTCGCCGGTCAGCTGGGAATTCGCACCGTCAGCCCGGACGGCTTGGTCTGGGCCGCCGAAATGACCGAACGTCCTCCCGGTTTTCTTCGTCGGAACTTCGGTTGGATGGTGACCGCCGCCGCGTTGGTTCTGATCGTCTTCCTGCTTGATCGCTTTGGCGACAAGTTGAATTTCGGACTCGGCGACGTTGCCTCGAATTCTACGGAGCAATCGAAGTCGGTTGATGATCGTGGGAACTCAAGTACGACATCGGGCAACCTCGCTAACAACACCGGGCCTGGCTTCGCGGACGGCAAACAGCCGCTTCTTGTTGGCGGTGGATCACCCGGATCGGCCAATCTACGAACAGAGGGGCCGACCAATGTCGATGATGGTGTCCCGGCGATTAAGACTCGTCGGATCGAATTGCCCCAAGAAACAAGTCCGTCGCCTGACGCTCCAACGAGCGTCGCCGCCATCAACTCCAACGACAAAGGCCCGCCAAAGCCGCCCGCCAAAGCGGCAACCGTCCCGAAGGACACGACCAACACACCTCCAAAGACGGAGATATTTCCTTCTGCCGTTCGGGAGCAACCGCAGATTTCGCTCACAACGCCTGGCGAGTCGGAGCCGAAGATTTTCAAAACGCTGGAAGCAGCCTGCAGCCAAGCGATCGACGGCAGTGTGATTGTTCTGCGTTACAACGGCCCGCGAACCAATCCGGAAAAGCCGGTGCGATTGGCCGACAAGCGAATTACCATTCGCGGCGAAAAGGGGTTCCGGCCGGTGATTGAGTTTCGGCCACTCATCGATTCCGCTGGCGAAATGCAGACGCGACTCATCACGCTCATCGGCGGGTTTGGCACGTCGGTTGAGTTGATCAACCTCGATATCCACGTCGTTCTTCCCAACAACGTCGACTCGAGTCTCGAGTGGGCGCTGTTCAGCCTGCAGGGAGCCGAGCAGTTGCGTCTGAATGACGTCCAGGTCACATTCGACAACGCAGCCGAATCGGTCTCATTTGACAATTCCGGCGGACAGTCGCCACCGACTTTGATCGAGTTGACTACGGGACCGAGCGCCAACTTGCCCGACATGAAAATGATGAAAGAGCAGCCTCTTGGGCCTCGCGCCGAGTTTGAGATCAAACTGACCGACACGCTTGTCCGCGGTGGCTGCGATCTTTTTCATGTCGCGCATACACGGCCAGGCCGGTTTTTCGTCGAGCGGTCGGCCATCGCCATCGATGGGTCCTTGTTGTCCGTTGTTGGCAATCTCGAAATGCCCCAGGAAGAAGCCGATCTCGAATTGCAGATAGAACACGTTACAGGGCTTTTGGGACACGGTCTGATTCGCTGGAGTATCGGAAGTGATTCTCGTGACGTGCTACCCGTCAAAGTCGTCTCGCGAAACAATATTTTTACCACCAACACAGAGCGCCCTCTGATTGCGATGAATGGCAGTACAGACGCGAATGACTTTCGCAAGCTGCTCAGGTGGAGCGGTGAACACACTTTCTATGACCGATTCACCATGTTTTGGACGATTACCAGCGAACTGGATGCCGTCGAAACCACGTCATTCGACTTCGACCGCTGGAATTCAACTTGGGGCGGCGGAAACGAACTCGATCCGCATGCCGATCCGATCGTCTGGGATTCCTCCTGGTGGAAGAAACCGTTCGTCACGTTGACGGCCGATGATCTCAAACTGGATGCGGATGCAACCGACAACCCCTCGGTTGGTGGCGCGTCGCGCGGCAGCGACGTCGGTGCTGACCTGACAAAATTCACCCGCGCTCCGCAAGCTGAAGATAAGCGGCAACCGAAGCCTGATTCCGCCGAAAAATCGGATTGAAATCGACGGTGTCCCCCGTTGCGTTTCCACCTGTTGCGTCGCAGCGGCCTCTCATTCCAACTGCATTAGGTCGTCAATTTCGGCTGGGCTGAAGCGGTTTGCGAGCCTGGCTCCCAGTTGGGCGACGATGCGGCCTGCCGCGTGCGAACCAAGATGACCGGCCTGTTTCCAGGTCAGGCCGCTGGTAATGCCAAACAACAGTCCGGCCGCATACATGTCGCCTGCTCCGGTTGTGTCGATCGCCTCCGCGCTCACGCCTTCAATGGCGATCACTTCGCCTTTGTGCATCAAAATCGAACCATTTGGTCCCAATGTTAATGCCACATTTGGGGCGTGTCGGTGAATCTCTCGCGCACAGTCGATCGTGTCCTCGATGCCGGTCAAACTGCGTGCTTCGTCCAGGTTGCAAAACAGCAAATCGACCGGTCCCTCGATCAACGCCAGGAACTCGTCGCGGAAATGTTGAATGAGAAATGGATCGGAAACGGTAAACGCCACTTTGACGCCGTTACTCTTCGCCAATTCAATCGCCTTGAGCGCGGCCGCTTTCGTGTTTTCGCCCGTAAACAGGTATCCCTCGACGTAGACGTATTCGGCCTTGCGAATTTCGTCTTCGTCGATGTCGTCCGGGCCAAGCGTCGAAGAGACGCCCAAACTGGTCAGCATCGTTCGCTGCGCGTCGGGTGTAATCAGGACAACGCAGGTGCCTGTGCGTCCCTCGGCGGGTGGCACTTCAATTGTCACTCCCATCTTCCGCATATCGGCCAGGCAGAATTCGCCAAGTTGGTCGCGGCCCGTCTTTCCTGCATACGCCGCCTTCCCACCAAAGTCGGCCACCCCGATAATCGTATTTGCTGCCGACCCACCCGCGCAGCGATTGACCGATACGCCGTCTAACGCAGCCAACACTCGCTGTTGCGTCTCATCATCGACGAGGGTCATTACCCCCTTTTTAAATTTCAAGCTGTCCAGCATTTCATCGCTGACTTGCGCCTGAATATCAACCAATGCGTTTCCCACTCCGTAGACCGCGTAGCTCACAACGTCTCCTTCTATCCATGTTAACGGCGTCACTCGCCCTCTGTTGCGTCAGTTGCCGCGGACACGAACCACTTTGACCAAATCATCACATAATCTGTGGCCGCATTCTATTGCTTGCGTCTCGAACTTTATACACTACGACAAGTTGATCGGCAGATGAACTGCAATTCAGATCATGAATCGCGCTGTCGGCGCGTTGAATTCCCACAGCCGACATATATCATACAGCCAGTGGAATGGAATTCCGGACAGACGCCAAACCTGCAAGGACAACAATAATGACCAATCAGACGAGCGATCGCTCGTATCAATTGCCGCCAGTTGGAATCAACCCTTCATCAACCGCCGCCGGAACGTCGCCGGGCAGTTTTGCCCCGGCCGCCGACATTCTTCCCGGTCGAGCAGGGCGGTACACGTATCGCTCGCCCGATACCCCCGCGATGCCGGCTGCTTCAGAGAAGACGGCCTGGGACTTCATGCCGGAAGACTGGACGCTTCGTGATGGATTCGATGCCAATTACGAAACGCATGCCGCCTGGCAGCCCCCCGCTGGTTTCGAACCCATCACGCAGTTGGAGCATGCACGGGTCGGCACGGTCACACCAGAAATGCAACGCGTCGCCGAACGCGAAAGCCACCTTACGGGCGAACAGGTTCGCGACGAAGTTGCCGCCGGACGAATGATTATCCCGGCCAACAGAGTGCATCTGGGTTATCAGTTGGACCCGATGGCCATCGGTCGTGCATCGAAAACCAAAATCAACGCCAACATGGGCGCCTCGCCGGTTTCCTCCGGCACCGATGAAGAAGTCGAAAAACTGCAGTGGGCCGAACGCTGGGGGGCCGACACCGTGATGGACCTCTCGACCGGCGGCAATCTCGATGACTGCCGTGAGGCTATCATCAAGAACAGCACGGTCCCCATTGGGACGGTCCCCATCTATTCGATGATCATCGGTCGCCGCATTGAAGACCTCACGCGCGAAATGATCCTCGATACCCTCGAACATCAGGCGAATCAGGGAGTCGATTACTTTACGATTCACGCAGGTGTGTTGCAGGATCACCTCGTTCTCGTCAAAGACCGGCTCATCGGCATCGTCAGCCGCGGCGGTTCGCTGCTGGCCAAATGGATGATTCACCACAATCGCCAGAATCCCATGTACGAGTACTGGGAAGAAATTTGCGACGTCATGCGGAAGTTTGACGTCAGCTTTTCCATCGGCGACGGCTTGCGTCCCGGCGGTCTCGCCGACGCCACCGACCGTGCCCAGTTGGCCGAACTTCAGACTCTCGGCGAACTGACGGAACGCGCGTGGCGAAAGGGCGTGCAGGTCATGATCGAAGGCCCCGGTCACGTCCCCTTCGATCAGGTCGAGTTCAATATGAAGCTTGAACGACAACTTTGTCACGGCGCACCGTTTTACGTACTCGGGCCGCTGGTCACCGACATCTTTCCCGGCTACGACCACATTACCAGTTGCATCGGTGCGACGGCCGCCGCCTATCACGGTGCCAGCATGCTGTGTTATGTCACGCCGAAGGAGCATCTTGGCCTGCCCAAGAAGGACGACGTCAAGCAGGGTTGCATTGCCTACAAAATTGCAGCGCACTCGGCCGATGTCGCGTTGGGCATTCCGGGGACACGCGACCGCGACGACGAATTGACGAAAGCCCGCGCGGCACTCAACTGGGAGAAACATTTCGAGTTGAGTTTCGATCCCGACACCGCCCGCGCATTTCACGATGAAGATCTCGACGTGGATACGGATTTCTGCGCCATGTGCGGACACGACTGGTGCAGCGTCCGCATTTCGAAGGAAATTGTCGAATTCGCTTCCGGCAAAGCGGCCGGCATGCAGTGGGACCAGGCGAAAGTCTCTGCAGCGTTGACGATTGAGCAACAGGAGATTCTGGAAAAACGAGGTGTCCTCGATCCGGCGGAAATCCACAAACTTGCCTCGAAGACGCAATCGACGATGGCCGACGGAGAAGAGAAGGCATCCTGCCACAGCGACGTCGCCGACGACGATCAAGCACGTCAACTGCAGGCGGAGAATCTGTAATCCCGCAGAGAGATTTAGCCGCGGGGCTTGCCCCGTGTGTCCTGAGTCCAACTCTTACCGACACACCCCGCAAGCGGGGCGGCTAAATTGGCGTTGGCGATCGGAATGAGCGAAGTGTCCAGTCTACATTGTTGAGTTTCGCGAGCGAGTTGTCTCCGAATGTCTGAATTCATCAATGCCGTAGTTGATCTTTGGCCGGCGATTGCCGGCATGGGCTGTCTGATCGTCGCGTCGGGGTTTTTCTCCGCCAGCGAGACGGCATTGTTTTACCTTTCGCACGACGAACTGCGTGCCATGCGCGGCGGCAATTCGCGCGAGAGGGCGGTTGCTGCTCTGCTGAGTGAACCGGATCGGCTGTTGACGGGCGTTCTGTTCTGGAATCTGGTGATCAACCTGACTTACTTCGCGGTCAGCGTTGTCGTTGCGCACGATTTGCACACGGCTGGGCAGAGTGCTGCGATGGCCGGCGTCTTCAGCCTGCTGAGCCTGATTCTGATTATCGTGTGCGGTGAGGTCATTCCCAAGAGTACGGCAGTCGTAATGCGGCGAACTCTGGCGACACTGCTGGTCTGGCCGTTGTCGGCAGCAGTTCACGTCATCGACCCGTTGACGCCCAAATTGAATCAACTCACGCGGATGGCGCGGCGCACGTTTTGGCCTCACGTCACTCGCGAGCCGTTTCTCGAAACCGACGACCTCGAACGGGCCATTGACAATTCCCAGCTGACTGCCGAGGTCATTCGGCACGAACGGCAAGTGCTTCACAACGTACTCGACCTCTCTGAAATCGCTGCGGAGGAAGTCATGCGCCCGCGCGGCACATACCCGACGCTACCGGCACCGATTCGCTTGGATGATCTTGCTGGGAAAGTTCCCCCGTCGGGCTACATTGCTGTTCAGGCCCGCGACAGTGAAGACATTGACGGCGTGATTCCAATGGGTCGATTCACAGCGGTATCGGCCGACGCACTTGACGCCGCCGCCGAAGAGATTGTGCATGTGCCGTGGTGCGCCAATCTGGCCGACACACTGCAATTGCTGCGCAATCGGTTACTCAGCGTCGCTTCGGTCGTCAACGAATATGGGGAGACGGTCGGCATAGTGACGTATGAGGACATTGTCGATACGATTATCGCACATCAACCGAGCAGGGCGCGACGGTTGCTTTCACGCGAGCCGGTACAGGAGGTGCAGCCGGGCCGTTTTCGCGTCGATGGCATTACCACGTTGCGGTATCTTTGCCGCCGCCTGGAACTGCAATACACACCGACGACCGACGGATTGGTGACGGTCGCCGGTCTGCTGCACGAGGAATTAGAACACTTGCCGCAAATTGGCGATCGCTGCATGTGGCACGGGTACGAATTTGAAGTGACGGAGGCCAAACAACGAGGCGACGTTCGAGTGATGGTGAGTCGAGTTGGGTGATGGCTGTGACGGGATGAAGCGTGGAATGGCGAGACTGCTTCTTTGGGAGGGCGAGGCTCCTGCCGAGCCGCGGGTAGGGTGGCTCTATCAGGTGCATCGCCAAAGGGATGACCAACAATGGGACACCGAATCCACTCGTTATGCGATTTTCCCCGTTGCACACGCGGCTCGGCGGGAGCTTCGCCCTCCCATGATGCACGTAAACTGCAATTGTGAAACCGCTTCGACATATTTGAATCAGAAGGCAACGAAATCTGATGCAGCTATCGGCAATTCTTATCGGCGCAATCGTACTGTTTCTCGTTGGGTTACGGCTGTCGGCGTTCTTCAGCGGTAGCGAGACCGGGTTTTACCGCGCCAGTTTTCTGCGGCTCAGCATCGAAGCCAACACCGGAGATGACGTCGCCCGGCGGCTACTTTGGTTCGCGCGGAATCCCAGCTACTTCGTCGCCACCACCTTGGTTGGCAACAATGTCTCCAACTACATCACAACCCTCGCCATCGGCATGTTTGTTGTCGCGTTGTTTCCTGCCAACGCCGACTGGGTGGAAATTGTGGCGACGTTGTTGTGTTCGCCGCTCATTTTTTTCTGTGCGGAATTGCTGCCGAAGAATCTCTACTATCGCGCACCGCTGCGATTCTTGCGGCGTGATACCTCGTGGCTCATTTTCTTCTATCGATTGTTCCTTCCTGTCAGCCTGCCGTTAATCGGCATAACGAAGTTCATCGAGCGCGTTGGTGGCGCGAGCCAGCCCCGACTCGAGCTCGTTCTTGGCCGGATTCGCTTGGCGCAGGTGATGCGGCAGGGACATTCGGCCGGGTTGTTGACGGCGTCCCAGGGCGGTTTGGTTCACGGGCTATTGCACACCGCAGCCGAGCCGGTGAGCGGTTCGATGGTCCCCACAGTCAGCATCGTCGGCATGCCCGATAACACATCGACCGCAGAACTGCTCTATTTTGCCTCCAGCGCGGGACTAAGCCATATCCCGCTCCATCGACACGACTCACCTTCCACGTGGTACGGTTACGTGCGCGTTGTTGATCTGGCGATTGAAAGCAGGCCGCTGCCGGAGATCATTCGCACGATGCGGCGGATTGATGCGACGACGAGCAAATTGGAAGTCTTACGCGCATTTCGTGCGGCCGAAAACGAACTGTGCATTGTCACTGCCGACAATAAGACAGTCGGCATTGTCGCTGAGCGAATTCTCGTCGAAGAGTTGTTTACGCCACCGCGTGGCACGGGGATTCTGGCACCGTCCCAGCAAGAAGAGTGACAGGCTGTTGCAAAAAATAGCAACAGCGACATAGTATTGAATCGAGAAACGTGGGGTGTGAGAGACAGTTGTGACTTTCATGTTTCTCCCTTTTCCTTTCCTTTATCTCTCTGCCTACCGGTCAGAAATGCCGACATGACCGATTCCACTGACAAGCCACGCGGTCTCTGGAATTTGATGAATCGCCAGTCGGCCGACGAGCCGTCGGACACAAGCCGGCCGGCGGATGACGCGGACGACCAACCGGAAACGGAGTCGATCGGCGCGCCCACGCCTACTGACAAGCCCGATACGGAAGAGTCGGAGCCGTCGGCGTCGCCAAGGGGATTGTGGTCGGTGATAGGGCAGTCGGGCGACGACGAGCAACAGGCGGTTGGCGCACCAGATGGCGTTGCTCCCGCAAGTCATCGCTTAGCCGAGGCGCAGCCGGAGTCATCATCCGATTCGGCAGAGTCTGTTTCCCCAAAAGGACTGTGGGGAGTGATGTCGGGCGGCGCACCCGCCGTGCCGCAAAGCGCTCCGGCCGATTCGCCAGTTCCGCAGCCAGATGAAACTGAAGACGTCGCAACCGAAGAACTAACCGCGCGGACGACGTCTCAACACGTCGAAACCCAATCCGCACACTTGTTGGATTCGCCAACGTCTGTTCCCTCTCCGACGGAAACGTTCGTCGCCGCGGATTCCGCGCCGGCTTTCGCGCAGGTCGAGGTGAAAACCGGGCGGTCGAATATGGCATTCGCGGCGTCTCTGGTTGGCCTGTTCGCGGTGCCACTCGCGGCGTTGGCACTCCTGCCCGATGCCTGGTTGAGACTGCCGGCGACAATTGCCGGATTTACGGCCCTCATGTTGGGCCTGCTTGGGTGGCAGGAAGTGCGAGGCTCGCGTGGGCGTCGAACGGGAAGCGAGTTTGCGACCGCCGGCATGGTGCTCGGCGTGTTAGCCATGTTTCTGGGGCCGATCGTGTTTGCCAGAGTTGGGCAGGGCTACCGGAAATCGTTCGGCCAACAGCAAACCATCACGAATCTGGAAACCATCGGTTCGGCGCTTCAGTCGTACCACCGTAAGCAACAACATTATCCTGCCGGCGGGATCTTCCGTACCAACAAGAACGACACCCAGCAGCCGATGCATGGCTGGATGGCGTCTCTGCTCCCGCATCTTGGCGAACAGGAATTGCACGGCTCGATTCGTTTCAATGTCCCCTACGACGATCCGGCCAATTTGTCGGCGATGCGCAGCAACGTGAATGCGTTCCTCGCGGCAGGTGGAGATCGTAGTCCTATCGGCCGCCGAAAATTTGCGCCAACCCATTTTGCCGGTCTCGGAGGCGAATTGAACATCGAAGGCGTTGGTCTCGTTAAAGTTGGCGTGTTCGGTCGTAATTCCAGCATGACGCGCGAAGACCTAACCGATGGTCTCTCGCAGACGTTTGTCGCTGGAGAAATCGCTTCGTTCTATCCGGCATGGGGCGAGCCGGAGAACTGGCGGATGATCGGCCGCGGGTTGAATCGCGACGCCGATGGTTTTGGAAACGCTGCCGATACCGGCGCGTTGTTCCTCAAAGCGGATGGATCGGTCAAGTTCTATTCCAACAAGACCGATCCCACCGTTCTGCGAATGCTCAGTACGCCAAACGCCGGCGACCTCGTAACCGACCAGAACCGGTAGTCCATCGGCAAATCACAGTTGACGATGCGAGTGCTGCGAGTCATAAATCGGGTGCCACTGGCGTGTCGCCAGTGCCCACCGCATTGCACTGGCGAGACGCCAGTGGCAGACAAGGCGGTGAAGTCAGTTGAGCGGAAACAGCAAGTCTCAGCGGCCTGGTTCGACACACCGGATGCTGCTTTCCAGGCACATGCCAGGCAATTTGAAAAAACGTCTGCAGATCTCTGCCGGGTTAACTTCCGTAGCCGGGAAGACTTCCGTCTTGCACGTCTTTCGATTGTAAAACTGACAACGAAATTCTCTCGGCAAACCGACCGCTCGGTCTTGACCCGAATATCCAATTTTAATAAAAACCGCTCGCACTTGGCGGTCGCCGGAGTTCTCCGATTCACAAAACGCCGCCCTGTTCACTTCCCACGCACAGCAAACTCTCCCTCTCCCATCCCGTATCTGGTAGGAACCTCTCCATGCTTCGACCCACGCGTTTCGCGGCCTTGCTTGGCGGAATGTTGGCACTGTGTTGCCTCCAGGCGACTGCAACGGCCCAGTTGTATCCCCGCTACAACCCTTGCCAACAATGCGTTCAGCCCGTCGCCCAAACCTGCTATCAATCCGTCCCGGTCACCGAGTACCGCGCGGTCAAACAGGTTGTGCAGCGACCGGTTGTTGAAACCCGGTACGTTGATCAGAAGGTGACGGCCTATCGCCCAGTCACCGAAACCAAGACGGCCAGTGTTCCCACCGTCTCTTACCAGAACGTTACCGAGTGCAAGAGCGTTCAACGGAACGTCGGTCAGTGGCAGACCACTTCCTATCGCAATCCCAAAATGTCTCCCTGCCAGTACGATCCCCGCCCGAACATGTTCGGCTGGCTCAATCGCACCGGTTACTCCGTTCGCCAGACATTCACTCCCAAGGTTGTCACTCGGCGGCGGTACGTTCCGCAGGTCGTCACGCAAATGGTGCCGGTTACGCGACGCGTTGCCACGCACGGGACCCGGCAAGTGAATTACCAGGTCACACGAATGGTAGCTTACACCACCACACGCAAAGTTGCCGTCAATACCGTTCGCTACGTCGCCACCGAAGTGACCAGCATGCGGCCGGTTACCGTCATGCGTTCGGTGCCAATCGGCACCGCCACCGCTTTCCTTCCCATCGGCAACGGCACGGCCACCGCGCTGCAACCCGTTCCCGATCCCGTCGGAACCGCTGGTGCAGGCAGTGCGATTCCCGGTCGGACTGCTGAATCCAACGGCGAAGCCGAACGGTTCAAACGACCCGACAGCGATAATTTTGGGACTCAAATCGAATCGACAGTTCCCGCCCGTGACGCATCGTTCACGATTCCCCAGCGTACCACGACACGTCCGATCGCTTCCCCTCAGGTTCGCAATGACGGTCGTTATGATGGGTTTCGTCCGGTACGACAAAGTCATCGTGGGACCAGGTTCCCCAGCATTATTCGAGTCGGCCGCAGTCGGTCGTCCCGCCAACAGACATCAGCCGGTCCTTCAATTCCCCGGCCGACAGTGACGCTGGCCGACAATCGCTGAATGTTGGTAGCTCTAGCTCTCAAACTCCCGCCTCCTTCCCCCTTTGAAATATGAAAGCGTCGTCGGCGCACACACCGGTGCAACGCCGGTAGGCCGCGACGCGTAGCGACCATCCTCTCGACCGAGTCCCCCTCGGTTCACAACTCTTCCCCCCTCCGCGGCACCGGTATCATACCGGTGCCCAAATTTTTGCGCGGCGCAAAAATACGTGTTCTTCATGAACAACCAGTCCGCCGCGCAAGCTAGGGTTTTCCCGTGCATTCGACCCTTGCTTGCGCTGTGGGCTGGTAACGCGTTGTGTAGGCGAGAATGTTTCATCACTGCATGTTAAAGTGGACGAGTTGAAGTCACGACGCCAGTTTGACTTCCGCCGTTCTACTTTGAGATGCCTCACATGCAGCAATCCGTGCCGCCAACTTTCAGACATCGCGCCGTCTTTCGATGTCTGTTGGTGGCTGGTTCGTTTCTTTTCGCCATCGCGAGCGCTGAAACTGTCGTGCGGCTGATGGGCGAGGTTGATTCGGACGGGAATTTCTCTTTTCAGGGACATCCTGTCGGCCGCCGCATTCCCCCGGTGACTGCCATCACCGCGACTCTGGAAAAATATCAAACGACCAACACCACCCGGATGATCTACGACGCGGAAACCGGATGGAAGCCGCGGCCGCACATCAGCACCCACGGGGGCAACTACCGCTACAACGCCGCCGGTATTCGTTCGCCCCCGAAAGCCTATGATCTCCAGCCAGCAGACGGAACGCTGCGCATTGCGCTCTTCGGCGATTCCTTCACGCACGGCGACGATGTTGCCTTCGAAGAAACCTGGGGAGCGATGCTCGAAGAGAAACTCAACGAGATGGGCATCGCTGCCGAAGTGATCAACTTCGGTGTTTCTGCGTATGGTATGGATCAGGCGTTTCTGCGCTGGAAGACTCTCGGCCGCAGCTATTCTCCACACATTGTGTTGTTTGGATTTCAGGCTGAAAATGTCAACCGCAACGTGAACATGCTCCGGGCTTTTTATGCGGATGGCACTGGCATTCCGTTTTCGAAGCCGCGTTTTGTGCTCGACGACGATGGCACTTTACGATTGATCAACTCGCCGACGCTCTCTTTGGATCGCGTGCCAGAAGTGATGGCCGACATGGACTCGTGGGGGCTGGCCAAATATGAGACGTTCTACCACAAAGAGAGATTTGCGAAGAGGTTCTGGCATTCCAGCCGCGCGCTGTCGTTTGCAGTCGAACGCCTCTCGAATAACGAACCGAGTCGCCGCATCGCGCCGTATCGGCTCGACGGTGAACCGGCTCGCGTCACATTAGCACTGCTGAGCGAATTTCGCCGCGACGTTGAACGGCACAACGCCCAATTCGACATTGTCCATCTGCCGAAAGAGTCCGATCTCAACCGGCTACTAAAGAAGCGCGGTTGCGTCTATCAGCAACTCCTCGAACGAGTCGGTGAACAGCAAACACTTATCGACCCACAAACACAATTGCTGAACGCGGCCCGCGCCGAATCGCTGGAGTCGCTGTACCAACGGCACTATTCGGCCAAGGGAAACAGCATCATTGCCGAAGTGATCGCCAAATTCCTCGCAACGACGCTGCCCAACACACGTTGAGGGATTTCGTCCGCTAGAATAGATGACTATCGCGCTGAACTCCTCCGACGAAAACGACGATCGAATGTCCCATCCACCGATTCTGCAGGCGGATAACCTCGGGCGCTGCGCCGCCGATGCCCATTGGCTGATTCGCAACGTCTCACTGTCGGTCTGCCGCGGGCAACAATGGGCCGTCACCGGTCCGACGGGATGCGGGAAGACGGTGCTGCTGCGGACGCTTGCCATGCTCGACCAATTCGATGAGGGCCAACTCTTGTGGAACGGCGCGGAAATCTCGAACGAGAAAGTGCCGTCATTTCGCCGCAGCGTGGTCTATCTGCATCAGCGGCCGGCGCTTGTCTCAGGGTCGGTGGAAGACAACTTGCGGCTACCGTTTCAATTGGCGCAGGCCGACGGTGTTTCGTTCGACCATGATGCCGTTATGCAATCGTTGCAGCAGCTTGGCCGCGACACTGCGTTTCTGAAAAAGTCGAGCGATGATCTTTCCGGAGGCGAGGCACAAATTGTCGCGTTGCTGCGGGCGATGCACGTCGATCCTGCGATTCTGTTGCTCGACGAACCGACCGCGGCGCTCGACGCCAACGCGACCCAAGCGGTGGAATCGCTCGTATCGCGATGGCTCAACGATTCGCCCACAACGCGGGCCACACTCTGGGTGACTCACGATACTAGTCAACTCCAACGGGTGGCCGACCAGGTATTGGCAATGGAATCGATCTCTGAAACGGAGCAGGGCGATGATTGACGGACCGGCCGACCTCTCCTACCTCAATATCCTGGCAGCCGCTTGCTTGATCCTCGCCAACGGGCTGATTTCGCTGGCATTGCAGCTCAAACTCGAGCGGCGACTGGCGATTGCTTCGCTCCGCACCATCATGCAGTTGCTGGCAATCGGCTATGTACTCGCATGGTTCTTCCGGCCACAGACGCCGTGGTTTGCCGTCGCCTTGCTGATGCTGCTGATGTCGCTGATAGCGGGCGTCGCCGCCGTGCGCCGGGTCGAGTGGCGTTATGTCGGAATCTGGCTGAACAGCATCGTTGCCGTTCTCGCCAGTTCGTGGTTGGTGACAACCGTCGCGCTGACCGTTGTGATTCCGCCTGCAGTCTGGACAAACAATATCGCCCAGTATGCCGTCCCGTTGATGGGAATGATTCTCGGCAACACGCTGACCGGCATCTCACTTGGCATCGACCGGCTCGGTGAGGAACTGGCTGGAAAGAGAGACCGCGTTGAAATGTTGCTGACGTTGGGGGCCACGCGTTGGGAGGCGGCTCGCGAACCGGTGAGGCAGGCGGTACGGACCGGCATGATTCCCATCATCAACTCGATGATGGTCGTCGGCGTCGTCAGCCTGCCGGGAATTATGACCGGACAACTTCTCTCTGGCGCCGATCCGTTGATCGCCGTCAAGTATCAAATCGTCATCATGTTTCTCATCGCGGCGGGAACCGCGCTCGGAACAATGACCGCAGTCCTATTGAGTTACCTGCGGCTGTTCAACCGGCGGCACCAGTTTCAGCACGGCAAGTTGAGCAGACGTTGAATGAGGGCGTCACTTGACCGGCAGTTCCGTCATGAAGCTGCGCAGCTTCGCTTCGGGATACAGGCAGAACGGCAATTCGCGATTTGTTAGATTTGCGTTGGCCGCCAACTGCTGTGCGACATCAGACAGTTCTGCTTCGATCTGTTGTCGTTTCTCGACCGTCAACTCCGAAAGACGGCCACCAATTTCTCGTAGGCGACGAAATCGATCGTGGTTACTCCGCGAGCGAAGACGGCGCTGACGACGCGAAAGATTGCCCGCCGTCGCATTCTTTTGTTCGGCGATCAATTGCTGCTTTTCGGCAATCAGCGAATCAACATTCTCGCTGTTGCTCTCTGTCAAATGGCGGTCGGAATTGTACTCCAGGTCGCGTTGCAGACGTCGCCGGCGGGTGACATCGTCAGTCGAAACGGCGAACGGCTCGGCTAGCGGCAAATGCAAAGTGGCCGACAATGTCAGGAATGACGGCGGAGCCAACCGGTAAAAGCGGTGGATTATCCGGTCGGTCATCTCGTCGTATTTCGATCCACCGATCCCGTGCACGAACAGGTCGGACAGGCACAAGCGGGAAAATAGTGTCGTTGTCAGAGCGCGAGTTCTCAGTCGAATTCCCCGCTGCGGCAATTCACGCAGCACTTCGACCGCACAACAGGCTTCGCCGTCCGGTGACAACGGCAACGTCGCAAACGTTTCTTTGCCGTCGGACAAATGAATTTCGCGCCCTACCTGTTTGGCGAACGCTCGCTGGCGTTGATCTTCGCCCGCTCGCCATACCCAGAACGGAGCTTCCAGCCAGCCATCATGTTCCGCGTTCAATTCGGGTACGGGATGCGTTCGACTGCGAATTCGGTTCACCTTGCGAAACTCGCCCAGTACCTCGTTATGCACGTCGCGAAAACGCGGCAGTTCAAGCAATAAATGACTGGCGAACCATAAAAACGGGTCCATTTGACAGACACGGCTAATCGGCAGTTCCAGATTCTCGCAGCCCCAACGCCGTTCCTGTCGATGCCGCGCCGCGGTCAACGCATCACGTAGTGATCCGCTCGCATTGGCAACGCGAACTGCGTCGGGCCACATACCGCTGAGCAACGGTTCGATATTCCAAATCGACATCAGCGCGCCGATACGATCGCCGAACGATGCGAACAACTGGCTGTTAGCGACCGTGGCTTCCTCCCAAGGCTGGGGCGGTCGTTCGTCGTCGAAGGGGACCATCTCAATCTGCGGGGAGTTGCGGTCGCCGAGGGGCACACGTATTTGTGTCGATGAGAGGGTGTCGTTATCGACAATGAGATTGAGCGCCGTGCCACCGCAACTTTTCGCCAATGCCCCGACCGCAAAATTCTTCACCCACACGCCGGGGTGAAACAGCGAGGGTTGATGTCCCGCCACCAGCAGCAGACCGTCCGCTGGATCGGATATCGGTTCACCGGTCAGTTCGGATGTGTACTGACGGGCCGCCTGAAGAATGTCGTTTTTCGACCATTCCCGCAGTTGCGCGATTGTCCGGCCTGACAGGTCGGTTGATGTTTCGTCGAGCCGGGCGACGTTGTTTCGGGCTTCCTCAATGACGGTCGACAATTCCGGACGAGCGAACAGTGTTTCGTCGTCGCGCGGAACGCGCAATTGTTGTTTTATCCACGGTGGCTCAACAGGCGCAGTGGACTCAAACATCGCGTTATGGCCGGTGGGAATTGAACAGGCGGGCATAAAAGCTCAAATGGAGAATGCAAAGGGTGCCACTGGCGTGTCGCCAGTGCATCGCGGTGGGGACTGGCGAGATGCCAATGGTACGCTCAACAGGGAGTCCGATGAAAAAGGAGCAAATTAAGAACCGGCGGAACAAGGCAACGACAATGCGGTCATCTCGCGATCCAGCACTTCACCATAGTATGCCATACGACGACGGGAGTCGTCGAGCGAGCCGCCAAACGATCGCTCCTCTTCGAGATAAACCAACGGCACCGGGAACTCGACAATTCGCATTCGTGCCGCCACAGCCTGAGCCCACAATTGCAGCGGCATGGCGTAGCCCAGTTCGGTAATCTCGAACTGCGGCAGCGCGGCAACCCGGTATGCCTTAAAACCGCAGAACGAATCGGTCAGCTCAAGCCCCAACCGCTCGTTGATGACCTGCGTGATCTGCATGTTAATCTTTCGCCGCTCTTCCGGCGGCGCGCTGTTGCCTTCGAATGTCTGGAGATAGCGACTGCCGGAGACGATATCGATGGCCGGTTGACCGGCCGGATAGACGGCTTCGGCCAGTTCCGGTATCAACCGCGGCTCGTGTTGACCGTCACAATCGATTGTCACTAACACGTCGAACTCTTCTTCGACGGAATACTCAAACGCAGTTCGCAGCGCGGCACCGTACCCCAGGTTCTTTTCATGCGTGATGATTCTCACATCGGTCTGCGTCGAAAGGACTTCTGGCGTCCGGTCGGAAGATCCATCATCGACGACGAGAATGTCGTCGCCATATTTTCGCACCTCATCGAGTACCGCCAGAATGTGCGACTCTTCGTTGAAGACCGGCAATGCGACGAGTGTTCGGCGTGCAGGCATCGGCTATGGGCTTTCGTTGAGGCAGGCGAACGACAGATTTTAGGCCGATGTGTCCAAACCTGCTTGGGCAGAGGCCGTGGTTTCACTCCACACGCGGAGTTTTGTCGGCGCGCGAGCTGTTTGACATCCATTTTAGATGCCGCACAATCCAAGTCAACCGGCCCGCGCAGCTCCTGAGATCGCGTGAATGGAACGGGCTGGGGTGACCGCAGGGAGGAAAGCCCCAGCGAACGTCAGAAAAAGACCGCTCCATAGGTTGTCGGCAACAGATGACAATCTACAATGGCCGATGTGACGCGGGGTGGAATCATTCGCCAGCCGCCGGAAGCCGAAATTCAAGACGACGTTCGCTCTGAGGAGAGACAATCATGGCCTATTCATTACCAGAACTGCCCTACGGCTACGATGCGCTGGAACCGCACATCGACGCTCGCACGATGGAAATCCACCACTCGAAACATCATCAGGCCTACATCGGCAAGGCAAATGCTGCGCTGGAAGGGCATGACGATCTGGCTGGAAAGTCGATTGAAGATCTCGTCAGCGATCTGGCGGCTGTCCCCGAAGGCATTCGCGGTGCCATTCGCAATAATGGCGGTGGACATGCAAACCACTCACTGTTCTGGACTGTGATGAGTCCCGATGGTGGCGGAGAGCCGAGCGGTGAACTCGCCGACGCAATCAACGCAGCCTGCGGCAGCTTTGCCGATTTCAAAGCGAAATTTGCGGCGGCCGCTGCCACACGATTTGGAAGCGGCTGGGCCTGGCTGTCGTGCGATGGCGGAAATCTCGTCGTCGAAAGCACCGCCAATCAGGATACGCCCCTCTCTGAAGGCCGCACACCGATTCTCGGCCTCGATGTTTGGGAACACGCTTACTATCTGAATTACCAGAACCGCCGTCCCGATTACGTTTCGGCATTTTGGAACGTCGTCGATTGGGACGAGGTCGCTCGCCGATTCGCCGCTGCGAAGGCGTAGGGTCTACCTAATCCGCACAGTGTTAAGCAATCTGAAAGCTCGGCTGCCCAACGGCACGCCGGGCTTTTCTTTTTTCACACGCACAGTGCCCTGTGCGAAGTCAGCAGCCCGGCCGCAATTGCCGATACTGAAACAAGGTGAGAAACGATTCGTAGGCATCGGACATATCCAGTTGCCCGGATTGATCCGTCGCCACTATGTTTGGATAAATCGCTGTGAGACTCCGCAGAAAACTCCTCGTGGTGCTGCTCTTCGCGGCTGTCGGCATCTCGGCCGGATGTCGCAGTGGTGTCTCTGCGCATGGTCACTCGTTGTCGATGTTTCTCGTGCCGATGTACAAACAGCCCGTCGGCTTCAGCAGCACCTACAAAGAACATCTCTCGATGAAAGCGCCGGTTGCCGAATACACAGTTGGCGAACTGAGTGGTGCAACTCTGCAGCCAATTGCTCCGACTGCCGAGAACTCAACCGCGCCCTCCGGCAAAGTCGTCTTTCCCCAACCCTGCGGCCCGGAATGTCGACGAGCTCTCGCCGATGGTCAAAGGGTTTCAGTTCGCTCAGCGCCAATCGGCAATCGCGTTTCAAAGCGTTACGACCTGATCGCACCGCAATAGCGGCTGCCTAGTAAGCGACCGCATAACCGTCGCGTCGCGGATCGGCACCGGCGAGGCGTGCGTTCGACTGCGGGTCGATCATCACCGATTGTCCGCCCCCCACCATCATCGAAAAGTCGCCCAGCAGTTCGAGTTCGTGTCCACGGGCAGTCAAGTCGTCGCGCACAGCAATGGCAACACGGTCTTCGATCTGCATTTTCGTGTCTTCGTAAAGTCGAAATCGTGGCGCCTCGATCGCCATTTGTGGATCGGCACCGAACTCAACGACATTGAGCAGCATCTGCACCGTTGTCTGCAGAATACCGTAGCTGCCGGGCGTCGCGATCGAAAACCAGAACTTTCCGTCGCGGAAGACCTGCACCGGCGACATGCAGCACGACCAACGTTTGCCCGGCTCGATCAGGTTGGGAGTGGGACACGCAGGATCGATCTCGGTCCAGAACACAAAATTATTCAACGTGATGCCGGTCTCGGGGACAACAACGCCCGAACCAAAACCGTTCCCCAGCGACTGCGTAATGCTTGCGACATTCCCCTGGCCATCAACGGCCGACAGGTGTGTCGTCAAACCGTCAATCTTGCCCGGTGAAACAATCTCCTGGCTTCGCGGGCCGCGCCAGCGCTCGCCTTCGCTTCGCGATGCGGCCTCTTTATTGATCGCTCCGCGTCGTGCGGCGATATATTCTTCCGACAGCAACCGCTCCAAAGGGATGTCGATGAAATTCGGATCACCGCACCACTCGATACGGTCGGCCGTTGCCAGTTTCATCGCTTCGCTGAGCAGTTGGATATAGTCGAGCGAATTATGTCCGAGTGATTTCAGATCGGTCGCTTCGATCAACTTCAAAGTTTGCAGTATCTGAAAACCTTCGCAATTCGGCGGACACGTCTTGATATCGACGCCACGGTAATTGATGCCGACAGGTTCCTCCCAGGTCGGTTCGTATCCCGCCAAATCGTCGCGCGATAGCAGGCCTCCTTGTGACTGGATGTAGTCGGCGATTGTCAGCGCCAGCGGACCACGGTAGAAATAGTCAGCTCCGTTTCGTGCAATCGCACGCAACGACTTCGCCAGATCGGGCTGCCGCAAGATGGCACCGATTTGCGGTGACACGCTGCCGTAAACTTTCTGGCCCGGTTCGTTCAAGCGGGGCAGGGCGGCCTCGATCATTCGTGCGTTCAGCGGATGCAGCGGAAACCCGTCCTCTGCCATCGCGATGGCCGGCGCAAATACGTCGTCGGCCGATTTCGTACCGTGTTTCTCCAACGCTTCCAACCAACCCGCCACATTGCCCGGAATGAGACACGATGAGGGACCTCGATCTTGGGTCTCCGGAGTGAAGCGATCCGGCGTGGCAGCGGCCGGCGTGTTGCCGCTGAAATTCAGCACCTTCGTTTCGCCATCTGCCAGATGCAGCAGCAGAAAGCCAACGCCGCCGACGCCGCTCATGTAGGGTTCAACAACATTCAGGGCGGCAGCCGTCGCGACAATTGCATCGACGGCGTTTCCGCCGCCACGCAAAACATCCAACCCCACCTGACTCGCCAGCGGATGCGCCGAGGCGACCGCACCGTTCATCCCAGCCACAACGGGCCGCATCCTGTTGCCGATCATGCGTTCTGCCTATCCGGTGAGAATCGAAGTTGTCAAATCAGCCGTGAAGTTCATGTCCCAACGGCGAGAATAACCGACGCCGCGATGCGAGGGAATGGAATCTCAGAATCCGTCAATGTGAAATTGCCAACCTGTCGTTGCAGAACGGCGACAATCACAGGCCGATCGCGTCGGCGTCGAGGCCGGTCTCTGAATCAAACAACGTCCATTTATTTTCCGGCACGCCATCAAAAGCGATCCGGAATCGATCGCAGTCGCGTTGTTCGCCGGTCACGTTACGGATGTAAATGTGGCGAACCTGCGCGGAGTAATCTCGTGCCAGGCCCGCGTACATTTCCGGATCGCGTTCGCCGGAATCGCCCACCAACACGAATTGGCGACGGGGGAAGTCGTGTAGTAGTTTCTCGGCGACTTTTCGTTTCGCGACATCTGTGTCGGTCAAAAAGTCGATGAGTGAACGGTCTTTGACTCGGAAATTACGCAGATGAACGCTCCCGGCCGCAAAACGCTGGTCGGCCAACAACGCCGATAGTGGATCGAACAGCTGCCACGGGCTGGCCGAAACATAGTGAAACGATGCGCCCGCGCTCGCCCAATGGCGATACGCATCGGCCATCTTCGGTGCGGCTCGAAAATCCCGGACGAATGTGTTTGCGAACAATTCTCTGCGGTTGGTGACCTCGGAGATCTTGATCGTGTCGTCGATGTCGGAAACGATCGACACGCCCTCTTCACCAATCAACCGCACTTCGCCTGCGGGTGTGCGTTCGCTCGCGCCCTGGCTGAACACCGAAAATGGAAGCGACTCATCGGGAGATGCTGTTGCAGGTGATGGCAGACTGTTATCCGCAATATCGAGGGTTACGTGAAAGTGTCCATTCGGATTTGAGGCCGGTAGATCGTGAATCACCTGGCCCAATTCAACCGAAAAACGGCGGCCGCGTTTGTTGTCGAACAGAAACGGTCGCAAACGGCCCTTCAATGTGACGCTGGCCATCGTGTCGCGATCGATCCGGGCCGCGCGTCGCAGCAGGCTCAACACCGCTGCGCGTCTCAGCGAATTTTCCTTCGGCCGATAAACCCAACCATGCACGGTCACTTTCCAACCGCCCCCTTGAGGATTGCGGCAGCCGTAGGTGGGAAAGAACGTGATCGTCTCGCCGTCGTGGGCTGCCGAAGCAAGC
Source organism: Planctomycetota bacterium (assembly GCA_963581435.1). Lineage (GTDB taxonomy): Bacteria > Planctomycetota > Planctomycetia > Planctomycetales > Planctomycetaceae > JABISG01. The sequence goes on along the minus strand of CAUZOL010000001.1, from coordinate 20,790 downwards.
GGTTCGTTTTTCTGAAAGTCGTTCACTGACACGCCGTTGGGTTTTCCTGACAGATTCGCGCGAATTGTCCCCACAGTCGATCCACGTGCAGAGACTTGCCGCCTATAATACCCGCACTGTCAACAGGCTGACCCCGCTACGAGGTTCCGAAAGTCAGCATCAGATATTGACCAATGGCACTCATCAACGAACGCCACAAATTATTCCCACAGGGATTCTCCGTTATGGAAACAATGAAAGCTCTCGTCAAGAACAAACGCGAACCCGGTTTGTGGCTGGAAGAACTGCCGATTCCACAATACGGCATCGACGATGTTCTCATCCGCATCGACCGCACCGGAATCTGTGGCACCGATCTGCACATCTACAACTGGGACGATTGGGCGCAGAAGACAATTCCCGTTCCCATGGCCGTCGGTCACGAATTCGTCGGCACGATCTGTGAAATCGGCGACAACGTCCGGGATTTCAAGCCGGGCGACATTGTCAGCGGCGAAGGACACGTCGTCTGCGGACATTGCCGCAACTGTCTGGCCGGGCGTCGTCACTTGTGTGCCGACACCAAGGGCATTGGTGTGAATCGGCCCGGTGCGTTTGCCGAATATCTCTCGTTGCCCAAGACCAATGTCTGGTATCACGAAAACGTGATCGACGCGGATGTGCAGTCGATTTTCGATCCCTTTGGTAACGCCGTGCATACGGCCTTGTCGTTCCCCGTGTTGGGGGAAGACGTGCTGATTACCGGTGCCGGCCCGATCGGTATCATGGCGGCTGCGGTTGTTCGCCACGCCGGCGCGCGGTTTGTCGTCGTCACCGACGTGAACCCGTATCGGCTCGACCTGGCTAAAAAAATGGGGGCAACGCTCGCGGTCGATGTCCGCGAGCAGAGCATTGGCGACGTGCAAGAAAAACTCGGCATGAAGGAAGGCTTCGACGTCGGGCTGGAGATGTCGGGCAATCCGCAGGCATTCCGCGACATGCTGGCCAACATGTGCCACGGCGGCAAAGTCACCATGCTTGGAATTCCCACCGAGCCGATCGGTATCGACTGGAACACGGTCATTTTCAACATGCTGACGATCAAAGGCATTTATGGCCGAGAAATGTATGACACCTGGTACAAAATGACCGTCATGCTGCAGAGCGGTTTGGATATCAGCCCGGTCATCACGCACCGCTTCGGTTATGAAGAGTTCGAGAAAGGGTTTGAGGTGATGCAAACCGGCCAATCGGGCAAGGTGATCTTGAATTGGGCCGATGTTGCGTGACGATGATACTGGTTCCCAAGCTCCGGCTTGGGAACCCACCCCAGCGAAGCTCCGCTTCGCACAATGGCGCGAAGAGCGTGAATGGTCGCAGCGTCGTGATCGAGTCGAAGCAGAGCTTCGATGCCCTTGTGCAATATGTAAAAAGTGCGTTCTCAAGCTGGAGCTTGGGAACGAGGATAGTCCTCACAACAGAAACCGCATCCTATGCATCCGTCATTCCAACAGCATCTCCAATCCGAACTCGCCTCCATCCGCAGCGCCGGTTTGTCGAAGGACGAGCGAATAATCACCACGCCGCAAGAGGCACACATTAAGGTGGCCAACGGCAGTGGCGTGTTGAACATGTGCGCCAACAATTACCTTGGGCTGGCCGATCATCCGGAGATCGTCAAAGCCGCGCACGCTGCGCTCGACCGCTGGGGATACGGGCTATCGTCGGTGCGGTTCATTTGTGGAACACAGGAGATTCACAAGGAACTCGAAGCGAAGATCAGCGAGTTTCTGGGGACCGAGGACACCATTTTGTACTCGTCCTGTTTTGACGCCAACGGTGGACTGTTCGAGACGCTGCTTGGCCCCGAGGACGCGGTGATCAGTGATCAACTCAATCACGCCAGCATCATCGACGGCATTCGCCTCTGCAAAGCGGCCCGCTTCCGCTACCAGAACAGCGACATGGAAGATCTGGAAGCAAAACTCGTTGAAGCGAAATCGACACGCTTCAAGATGATTGCCACCGACGGCGTCTTCTCGATGGATGGTTACATCGCCCGGCTCAACGACATCTGCGATCTGGCGGAACGGCACGATGCGTTGGTGATGGTGGACGATTCTCATGCCGTCGGTGTGGTCGGCGAGCGCGGACGGGGAACCCCGGAGCATCACGGGGTGATCGATCGTGTCGATATCATCACCGGTACGCTGGGCAAGGCGCTCGGCGGCGCAAGCGGTGGTTACACCAGCGGGTGGAAGGAAATTATCGACATGCTGCGGCAACGGTCGCGGCCGTACTTGTTCTCAAATTCCGTCTCGCCGGCAATTGTTGCCACGTCAATTCGTGCGTTGGAGATTTTATCGGAATCGAGCGAACTACTGGCAACGCTTCGCCGCAACGCCGAAATCTTTCGCGCCGGCATGACAACCAGCGGTTTCAATCTTCGGCCCGGCGAACACCCCATTATTCCGGTTATGTTGGGTGATGCAGTTCTCGCGCAGAAGATGGCAGCCCGGTTGTTAGAACTGGGGCTGTACGTCATTGGGTTTTCGTTCCCCGTTGTGCCGCAAGGCGAAGCGAGAATTCGTGTGCAGGTTTCGGCCGCGCACAGCGAAGGCGATCTGCAGTTCGCAATCGACGCCTTCGCAAAAGTGAAAGCAGAACTCAACGTATGACCCCAAAGCCCGCAGGCCGCGTCCTGCGGGATCAGTTCTTAATGTGAGTGATCTATGAGCGACCCGGATTTGAAAGGGCGCATCGCGCTGGTAACAGGTGGCGGAAGAGGCATCGGCCGCGCCTGCTGTGAAGCCATTGCCGCCGCCGGTGCCGATGTTGCCGTCAATTATCACAGCAACCAACAGGCGGCCGAAAAGACCGCGAAACTCGTCGAATCAACTGGGCGGCGAGCGATGATTGTCCGCGCCGATGTCTCTTCGGCCAAAGAGGTCGATCGCATGGTGGCCGACATTGAGGGAGAGTTGGGGCCGATCGATCTGCTGGTGAACAACGCCGGAATCTTCGACTACGTGTCACACGAGGAAACGACACCGGAACAATGGCAGCGAACGCTGGACATCAATTTGACGGGAACCTATTTCACAACGTGGGCTGTGAAGTCCGGAATGATCGCCCAACAGTTCGGCCGCATTGTGAATGTGGCATCAATCTCGGCCTTGCGCGCGCGGCCGATGTCGATTGCCTATGCAGTGAGCAAAGCGGGGGTGGTGGCTCTCACGAAGTCGTTGGCCGAAGCAATCGCCGGGCATAACATTCGCGTGAACGCGGTTGCCCCCGGTTTGATCGCGACCGAGATTCTGGAGGGCGTCGCGCAGGAAGCACTCGACACGATTGTGGATGCGACACCAATTCCTCGCATCGGCCGCCCTGAGGAGATCGCGCAGACTGTGCTGTTTCTGCTGTCGGAGCGATCAAGCTTCACCACCGGCCAAACGCTGGTTGCCAGTGGCGGGCGGGTGCTGTTGCCCTAGCGGTCCGCCGGGACGCAGCCCGGCGGCTTTGGGGGCAAACATGCAACGTCGTTGATTACGCCGTTTCGGCAAGTTCAACGTTCATGCGACGGCCTTTTTGGTCGAAGTAGACCGTGCCGTTTACAAGCGAGTACAGCGTGTAGTCTTTGCCGACACCGACATTGCGGCCGGCATGCCATTTCGTGCCGCACTGCCTTGCCAGAATATTGCCAGCGATAACGGCCTCGCCGCCAAATTTCTTGATTCCGCGGCGTTGTGCCGTCGAATCGCGACCGTTGCGGGTTGAACCCTGACCCTTCTTATGCGCCATTTTGTCTCTGTTCCTTGTCTCGAACTTGGATTAAGGGGAGTATCATCGCGAAAATGTCCCGTCCCTGCAAGTCCGGCGGGACGGCTCGGCGTTCAAACTCGACAAAACAACAGCCCGCAGCGCAAGCGAGGGTTTAGGGATGCGGAAACCCTTGCTCGCGCTGCGGGCTGGTAACGCCGCGTTTTGCGTTCCATAATCGTCTGTGTTGAACAGACCCATCTTACTCGAAACACGATGAGACAAAATGGCTAATCGGCGTTTTCTCGGCATCACGGTACTCGGCGACTTCATTCTCAGCGAGGGAGTGGATGCGGTTGTGGAGAATTTGCGGCGGGTCGGCGCGACGGCGGCCGCCTGCAATCCCACTGTGACCGCTGCGGCTCCCGAAGGTGAGGGGAGCTTTCAGCCGCCGATTGACGCCGGCGCAAGCCCCCGCGTCTTCGACCGCTCGCTGTTCGGCAAAAAGTCGTTGTGGGTTCAAGGTGGTGTGAGTTATTCGCCGAACAAAGATTTCTATGCCGATTCGCCTTACACGCCCCGCCAACCGAACGAATTGACCGCGAAACACGGAGCGGTGATTGGCCAGTTCATCGATGCTGCCGTCGATGCCGGCGTGAAAGTCTATTTTCAAGTGGGGTCGGCACAACCAAGTGGTCTGCGCGATGAGGACAAGCCGCGGCTGCCCAACGGTGAATTGGCAGCGAATCGCCTGGCGAATACCGGCAGTCTGGCGAGCAATGCCGTCCGCAGTTACAACCGCGCTTACATCCGCGATTTGCTTGCCGCGTACCCGAAGATCAGCGGATTTCGGCCCGATTGGCCGGAGTACCCGTGCTACACATTGGGCGAGGTCTTTGCCGACTTCAGTCCGCATGCCATCGCCTGGGCCGAGCAACATGGTTTCGACATCGAGTCGATCCGCCGCGATGTCGGGGCGTTGTGGGATCACCTGCACGGCGACTTATCGAACGAAGACCTGGCCGGCTTTGCCGATCCTGATCGAGGAATGTATTCGCTGATTTCATGGTTCGGCCGATACCCCGGCGTTGCCCAGTGGTTGCAGATGAAGGCGGAACTCTCCGCCGACATGCTCCGCGAATGGCGGGATGCCATCACCGAATACGCTGGTCCCGAATGTGAATTGTCGGCCAACGCGTTCATGCCGCCTTACACTTTACTCACCGGCTTGGACTTCGCCCGTGCGGCCGTTCATTGTGATGCCGTCTCGCCGAAACTATACACCATGCACTGGTCGTTGATGGTGAAGTTCTGGGGCGACGAAATTCTCGCCGCCAACCCGGATCTCGACGAAACACTTTTAGCCCGCACGCTGGTGACGCTAATGGATATCTCGGACAACCCCGAGTCATGCCATTTAGACGACTACGGTTACCCAGCCCCCGACGAACCGCATCCCATTCCCAATGAACCGCAAGCCCGCAAGATTGCGAAGGTTTGTCGCGCGACGGCCGGACAAGCCATCGTCACGCCATTGGTGCACGGTTATGGCCCGCCCGATGATTTTCGCCGCCGTCTGCAACTGGTGGCCGACAGCGATGCCGACGGTGTTTGGATCAATCGTTATGGATATCTGGGTGAAGAAAAACTCGATGCGATTGCTGACGTCTGGAAATAGCTGATATAAATGACGCATCTGGTCGCCGGATTTCGGCTTCGATTCATTCGCCGCATCATCAATTCGAGATTGCCGATGTTTGTTACCTACCGCATAGCCGCCGCCGTTGTTGCGGCGTGCTTGATCGTCACCGGAGTGCATGCCGAGGATCATCCTTTGCCCGAGAAACAGCGAAAGGAACTGGCAACATCGCTCGATGAGCAGATTGCCCAGTTCACGAAACAGCTGGAGGCCGACCCGAAGAAAGTGGGATTCTATTCGCGTCGCGGCGATGCCTATTTCTTCCGCGGGCGATTCAAAGAATCGGTCGCCGATTATGAGAAGATGGTCGAACTCGATCCACGACTCGAAAAATCACACTGGCGGCGAGGGATTGCCTGGTTTTACGCCGGCGACTTCAAGCAGGCGGCTCACCAATTTGAAATTTATGACACGTTCGACAATATCGATCGAGAGAACGGCATCTGGCGATTCTTTTCGCAGGCCAAAGCCTACGACGTGAAGCGTGCTCGCAAGGGATTGCTGAAGTACAAGAAGGACGACCGCGAACCATTCCCCTCGGTATACAAACTGTTCGGCGAAACGATGACGCCGACGGAAATTCTCGCTGCGATCGCTGAGGCGAAAATCGACAAAGACGAGCGAGAAAAGCGGCTGTTCTATGCGCAGCTTTACATCGGGCTGAACTACGACATTCACGGTGACGCGAAGAAGGCGAAAGCTCACTTGCGGGAGGCCGTCGCCAACAAATGGGGACCCACTGCGGGATACGGCCCCAGTTACATGTGGCACGTGGGACGGTTGCACTACGATAAATTGCAGGCGGCGAAGAAATCGCAGTGAGCGAGAGCTTCACCAACAGTGAAACGCGAATGATATCAGAGGTGAGAAATCAGAGGTCAGAACGACTTCCCGTTGTGAGAATCGCAGTGGTTCTTTCAGGCGAGTTCCAGCCACGCGGTTGCAAATGGCTGTAGAATAAGGTGGCCGTTTTCCGTATTGGGACCGCCAAGCAGATCGTGGCCGTCCGTTGAATCCACGCAATCTGAAAGCGTGAGTGTCACCGTTCGCTCGGCGACGTTGGTCAGCACCAGAATTTGCTGTTGTCCGTCGCAACTGCTTCGCAGGAAGGCAACCACCGTTGGGTCACCAGCATCGACGAACGCCTGCGCAGCATCGGGGTGAAAGGCAGGTTGTTCGATTCGTGATGCGAGTAAATGCTGATACCCGTCGAATACCTGTTTTTCGGCTGCCGTCGAATTCCGCAAACGGTCGTTCAGTTCATCGCGGTGAAACTTGCGGCGGTTGATGGAGCGTGCCCGCCCGGTTTCTTGTGTGCCGACGAGATCGTTTGACGTGCCGACCAGACTGTGGAAATACACGCCGGGAATCCCGCGCAGGGCGAGCATGACCGCCTGTGATGAAAGAAACCGCCGCACATGCAATTCGGGGGGAACGCTGCCGGGGTCGTCGATCGGCGGACCGAGAGCGGAAAAATACGCGATGTTTAATTCGTACGGGCTGTCGCTTCCGTCGGCGTTGCGTTTCGTGCTGACATGTCCGCCGCGCGAACGGACGGATTCCACCAGCCGTTCGAAGCGTTCCGGCTCAACCAATCCTTCCAACGGTCGCACGCCGACGCCATCGTGTGACGCGGTGAAATTGAAGTAGGCCGTGCCCGGTTTCGCCGGTTCCAAGTTGGCCAGCCAGGCATTGATCGGGCCGGCATCCTGCGAAAGAAACGCGTCGAGCAACAACGGAGCGAGGCTGAAGTTGTAGACCATGTGTGCTTCGTCGCCGTCACCGAAATAGCTGACGTTTTCTTCGTGCGGCACGTTGGTCTCTGTCAACAAGATTGTGCCGGGGGCGACCGCGTCCAGCGCATCTCGCATCAACCGCACGACGGCGTGTGTTTCCGGCAGATGAATGCACGAGGTGCCGATTGTCTTCCAAAGGTAGGCGATGGCATCGAGGCGAACAATCCGCGCGCCGCGGTCTACGTATGACAACAATATGTCGATCATTTCGATGAACACATCGACCTCGGAAAAGTTGAGGTCGATTTGATCGTCACTGAACGTCGTCCACAAATGCCGCGTCCCTCGGTTCGTCTCGAACGGACTAAGCAGCGGCAGGCTGCGGGGACGCGTGACCGCGGTCAAGTCTGTATTGGGATCGGCTTCGATGAAGAACCGATCAAACGGCGCACTGCCCGCCAGGTAATCTTGAAACCATTGGCTCTGCGATGAGCAGTGATTCAATACGAGATCGAACATCAAAGATGATGTCTCGTTCAACGACTCGACATCGTCCCAGTCGCCCAACTTTGGATCGACTTGACGGTAATCGATTACGGAGAATCCGTCGTCCGAAGAATACGGGAAGAACGGCAGTAGATGAATTGTGCTGAACAGGTCGGCAAGTGATTCGTCCTCGATGAACGACCGAAACGCCGCTAGTGGTGTCTCGTTGTTGCTGTGAATCTGATCTCCGTAAGTGATGAGGACGACGTCGCGTTCGTTCCACAGCGATTCAGCAGGACGAACTGTTGCAGGGCGGTGTCTTTCGCACACCGAAACAAACCGTTCGCGGCACGCTGGCGCAGCGTCGCCGTACAATAACGTCAAGTCGGCGAGCGTTCTTTGGCTGAATTCGGGTGACGGTGACACGAATTGTTCCGTTGCGATAAATCGTGGATCCCTCGGGCCGCAGCCCGTGGGCTTTTGCCGCGGCGCTTTCAGAGATCGTCTTGTCCGGTGAAGTTGCAAACCAACGCTCTGAGCTTCCGTTTCAATACCGAATAGCTGAAGAACTTCGTTGCCAACTCGTAGTTACGGTCCACCATTTCGGTGCGAAACTGCTCGTCTTCAATAACGCGGCGAACCTGCGCGGCGACCGACTTGGTGAGGTATCCGTCCATCGAGATCACTTCAAAGCCCTTCGGCTCGATGTCGGCTTGAAAAATTGAATAGCGATTCACCATGACCGGTTTGCGAAAATAGAACGCCTCGAGCAGCGCATTGCCGAAGCCTTCATACAGACTGGGATACGTTACGATGTCGGCGTGTGGATAGGTGTCCCATAACGAATACCGCTTGCGTCCGCTCGCGTCGGAAAAGCGACTATCGCCGATGAGCGTATCGACGAACCGCAAATCGACACCGGCGCGGTCGGCCATTTCGACCAGCGAGTCGCGGTATTCAAGGCCCTCGTCACCGGCAGCATGTGTGACCACCAGCTTGAAACGCGGATCGTTCAACTGGGCCATCAACGCAATCGAGTGCTCGATTCCCTTCCGCGGCACAACGCGCGTCGGCTGCAGCACCATAATGTCATCCGGCAAGAGACCAATCTCAGTCCGGAAATCGGCCGCGTATTGATCCGACTCTTCCGGTGGCTGCTCGAAGTCGAGAACGTTGGGAACGAGAATCGACGGGCATCCGCGGCGATGCGCCAGATCCTGTTGGGCGAATGAGTTGATCGTCGCGTGCTGAATGCTGGGAAGTCGCGGCGGAAAAGCCATTTCGAGAAAGTCACCCACGCTGTTGACGGCAAATCGGTCGCGTTCCCAGTAGAAATCGTGGTGATGGGCGATTGTGGGGAATTCCGTCTCCGCGATAAAGTGAGCCAACGCCACTCCCAATGGGATGTTCATTGGAATGCAGAGCGCATTTTGCACGACCAGGATATCGATCGAAAACCGTTCGACAAAGTCATAGAGCGATCGCTTCAAAAACTCAGCCAACTCATTGATCTTGCGAGTTAAGTCCGCCGGGCGCTTATGCTGGCCGAATACCTGCCTGCCAATGTCAGCCACTTCGGGATGCGAGAAATGTGCTTCGGGAACGAGCATCGAAATCGCGGGATCGCGGTCCAACTCGCCGGCAAACCAGTAGCTGACATGACGATGGTCCCACAACACTTGTGCCCACTTGGAGCTTTCCAGCGACACGCCATCGGTGCCGGAAAAACGCGTGGAGACGAAACCGATATGCTGCGGATTCATGATGTTGTGCGTCTCAATTGATGTCCCACGGAACGCAGCCCGTGGGCTTTGCGGGGGCTGAGAGAATCACGGGGACTGGAATGATAGTGCAATAGACCCTATGGAGACAACGGGGCAATGACGCAATCGGGAAGTTGGTCGAGGTGAGTGAGTACGATGTCCGCAGTGGTGTTTGCGACGCGTTCGTCGCCAGTCCGCCAACGGAGGCTGCGGGAATCACCGGCGAACAACGCTGTGCGAAAACCAATATCGACAGCCGCTGTGACATCGTTGAGCATGTCGTTGCCGACGAATAGTGTTTCGGATGGCTTCATCCCCAATGTTGCCAACTCTTCGGCGGCACGCTCGTACAGAAACTTCCCCGGCTTCGCCTGGCCGTAACGGTAGGAATAAAACTGCAACTGCGAATGAAATCCGATTGCGTCGGTATCACCAGAAAGCAGAGCAGGAAACAGCGACGGCGTGAAGAATTGCGCATTGCTGATGATTCCCAACAGCAAGCCCGCATTTCGTAATTCCGCCAGACATTCGATGATGCCCGGCATCGGCCATGCCGGGTTGGCCCGCACTTCGTATTGAATCGCAAGCTCCCGCAAGGTTGGCTTATCGCAGGCATCACCGGCAACAAGACCATCTCTGAACAGCGAATCAAGCACGTCGGCCCACACTTCGACAATATCGACCTCCGGATGCGTGATTCCCTTTCGCCGTGACTTCGCGTGTGAGTTCGCGATTTCCGAATGCAGCCGTGATACTCCTTCAGCGCCGCTGCAATCGGACGCGATTCCAGCGGCCTGCATCGCATCACAAAATACTGCGGCATGCGTGCCGGAATCGACGGTTCCAACTTCGCCGCTGCCGCTGATAAACATCGTTCCGTAGACGTCGAACAGTACCGCACGAATCCCCGGCAACGGCTGGATCACCGGCAATTCACCGGTTGGCAACGGTTCCAGCGTCGATGAATTCTGACGAATGATGTCAGCGATGGAATCTACCATGTCCATACCAAAGTCCAAATCGTCTAATCACGAATCAATCGGTATCGTGCCGGATCGAGGAAACTGTTGAGGACTTGTTTGGCGTCCATCGGGATGGGAACGTCGTCCATCTTCGGCGCAGGCAGCACCGTCTGATAGACCTCATTCAGACGTCGCCCGCTCTGTTCCAAGGAGAATTCTTGCGCGATGATCTGCCGGTTTTTCTCAATCACCGTTGCGTTCTCGCCGCCGGACGCGCCAATCGTCGGGTTTCGTTCCAGCAATTCCGTCCGCGCAGCGGCGACAGTGGCCACCCGACGAATGACCTGCTCCTGCATCGGTTCGTCCAGGTCACCAAAGTCGAGGCAACCGTTGTGGATCTTCCGCGAGACGATGCCGTCCCACGCGATCGGCTCTATCGGTGGCAATCCAAACGACTTGAGGGCGCCAGTCAACTTCGATTGCAGCGTCTCGGCAAACTGATTGCGGCCGACCCAATCAATTGGCACTTCGAGTCGCTCGTACAAGTCGGGAAACTCGATGCCGACGTCGGTGAAATCTACGGTGATTTCGGGCAGATTTCGACCGGTCAGCCGTCGTCCCGCCAGCCATGATTCCAGATAAACCATGCCGAAACCTTCGGCAACGCTGGTTGTCAGCATCAAGTCGGCCGCCGCCACGTTTTCTTCAAACGTTAAGCCTCCCGCTTCTCCGCTGCCGAACAGGAACGGCGCGTTCAAGTCGTCGGCCACTTTTTGCCAGCGCCGATACGCCCTCTGTTCTACCGGATTCAGCGGCGCGAGCGTGATTGCCGTCGTGGTTGCTTCGTCGGCCAACAGCGACCACAACAATGCTTCCCCCACATTCTTGCGGCGGATTCCCCGCACGGGGTACAGCACGTAACGGTCAGTCGCTGAGACTCCGAACGTCTCCCGCAACTTTCGCCGCGCGTCATCGCGGTCGGGAAGTTCACCCGGCGATGGCACGCTGTTCGGCAGAAAATGCAATCGGCTGCGATCAACGCCGGCCGCCTCCAGGACGGCCTGATCGCGTCGGTTCAAAATGGCGTAATGAATACGCGACGCCTGCGGATACAACGCCTCCGAAATATGGTCATGCCCAAATGTTTCACAAAGCTGAAGATAATTCCCGGGCCGAAAATCTTCGGCGAAATCGTGAATTTGCAACAGCAGGCCAAATCCGTCGTCGGCGAGAAGTTGCAGCGCGCCCGGCAATGCAGCGTTTTTTCCCAGGCTGTGGTTGTGAACGTGCAGCACCGTCTCGTCCGGATGGAAACCCAACTGCGAAAAGATGGTTCGCAAGGGATTTGCCAACGATGCGGGATCGGCAATCGGCTGCGTGTCGTAGTCGAGCGCCTCGACCGCATGCAGGCTCAATTCGATTTTGTCCAATTGATTGCCGATGTCACCCGGCCAGCCGGCATCGCGACCGCCGTACAGAACGGCCACTCGTTGCGACTCGCCCGCTCTTGGCAGAGAATCGAGTGCCAGCAACTGGTTGGCGATGACCCGAGTCACCCCGCCGCGGTTGAGGTGATAATGCAGAATGACGATGTTCATCGATGCGACTCAACAAGCAGCTGCGATTCAATGAATCTCAGAGTCTGCGATGCGTTGCATCGCAGCTACGTGTGATTGCGATGCAACTACGTGCGATTGGCCGCTTGCAATTCGGAGTGAAACTTTTCGACGTACGATTCGATCTCGAGAATCGGAGGCCGTTCGATTTCGTCGATCTGAAATTGTCGTTGCTCGAAGTTTCCGTCGTTGACACTATGCTGTCGCATGATATTCGGCAAAGCATCGCGGAACCGTGCGCGTTCGGCTCCCGTCAGTCGGCTGAAGAACGCCCGCAATATTCCGAACGACATTCTCCCCAACGCAACTGTCTCCTGATTGCGATGCACGCGGGTGTCGAGATCGGTTTGCGCGAATCCGGCCATGCCGAGCTTTTCATAGATGTCGATCAGCATGGCCGTCTCGACGCCGTAGCCGACGGGAAACGGAATCTGCTCCAGAATCGATCGCCGCCCCGCGTACTCACCCGAAAGCGGCTGAATGATCGCCGCCAGATCCGGATAGAACAGGCTGAACAGCGGACGGACCAGGATTTCGGTCACGCGACCACCGCCGGTGGCGCGCAAGCCTTCTGAAAACGCCAACGGTCGGTCGTAAAACGCCTTGACGTAATGAATGTCCGGGTCGCGTATCAGCGGGCCGACCAATCCATACACGAAGCGCGGGTGAATGTTGTTAATGTCCGAATCGACGTAAACAATGATGTCCCCTTTGAGCAGGTAAAGAGCCTTCCACAGGTTCTCCCCCTTGCCGCGGTGGTTACCACATTCCGTCATGTGTTCCTCGGCCAGATAGACGTCGGCCCCGAAGCTGGCGGCAATTTCGCACGTCTTGTCGCTGCTGCCGGAATCGATGACGGCAATCTCATCGATCAGCGGGTAGCGGTCATGCAGTTCCGATTTGAGCAACACAATCTCTTTGCCGATTGTGGCCTCTTCGTTGTAGGCCGGCAGGCACAGCGAGATCGATAATCCCTGCCGTTCTTTCTCCTCCACGAGCCATTTGATGTCCCAGAAATTGGAGTGGTGAAACGTCCGTTCGGCGAGCCATTGTTCAACGTTCATCGCAGTTCCCCCGATCGAGCGTCTGAAGCAGACCGATGACCTGAGCGACTCCGGTCAACATTGGATCGATCATCACGTGATCTGCTTTCTTGCGATTTTTTTCGCCCTGTGAGATGCCGAGCGTCACGGCGGGAATTCCCCGCGAAATGAATTCCGACAACTCCGATGGGCTATGCCCCTGATCGACTTCGATGCCGAGCGTCCGCATGATCTCGGCCGTTGTCTTGACCAGTGGATGGGCGAAAGGAATCCCGCCGGCATCGCAGCGGAAGAAGCAATCCAGGCGTGCATCGACGGCGTGGCGGGCGGAAATCTCACCGACGATGTCTTCAATCTCTAATTGAATTCGTTCAATCATCGCGTCGGAGTGGCTGTTAACCTCGAATCCGAGTTCGGCGTGTTCCGGCTCGACATCGTAGCTCTTGCCGGCCCTAATCTTGCCGAAGCGAATTTTGGTAAACGGGCGCGACGGCGTTTCGATTTGCAGCAGCCGGTTGATGACGTAATTGAGGACGACAATTGCACTCTCTGACCCGAAGCTTCGCGATTCTCCGGGGCGGACGTCGCAGGTGATGTCGCCGCGAAGTGTTCCGATCGAGAAATAATTCAGCCGCCCCAATTCCACACCCTCGACACAGATTCCCAAGTCAACCGGATGCGGTGAATGATCCAACAGGAATCGCAGTCCGCCGTGGTTACCGCGTTCCAACGACTGCACCGACCCAACGAGCAATAAATTGGAATCGAGTTGAATTCCCAATTCGGTCAGCAATGTGGGGATCATTGAAACGGTTGAAGCGCCGAGCGCGTTGTCGCTGATGCCTGGGCCGATCAGCCGATCGGCCTGCACGACCACGTTGTGATCGACCGACTCGGGTACGATTGTATCGAGATGGGCAACCAGCATGATCGTCCGCTGCCCGGTCTTGCCGGGCAAGAAGCCGACGGCATTTCCCATTTCATCGGGACCGGCGTCGGGCAATCCCGCTTCAACAAAGCGGTCGAGTACGTAACCGGCGCGCCCTTGCTCCTTGCCGGTGGGAGCCGGTATTTGTGCCAGCATCACCAAATTCGCCAGCACTTCTTCGCGAAGTGGGGCGAGCGCCAGCGGTAACTCCTGCAATGCCTCTGTCACGTCGGAAACATGACTCATATTATTACTCTTGCCTGCTTGGCTTGCTTCCACCGTCCGTGTGCGTTGCATGTTAGCGCTCGCATCCTTTCTCGCGGTAAGAACCACGAATCGCTCGGCTTCTTCATTGTCGTGGCAACAATCCAGCCAGCTCGGTGATAAGCCGTAATCGTAACCAATGCAAAATCAGTTGTCGAACACAACGGAGTGAAACCAGCCCGCCGCTCCAATTCAACCCGCAACCCATGCTTTAAAGTTGCGCTGCAGTTTGTAGCCGCGAAGCGGTGAAAGGTAATAGCCCCGTCCGTCCGGGCGGGGGATTCGTTCAAAAAGCATAAGCTAAGGACGCATGGGTGCGAATGACGAAAACTGCTCGCTGCCCGCTACGGCGTGAAGTCACTATCACCATCGACACTCAAACAAAAATGGGAGATCAACTCGGCTGCGTTGTCGAGATCATCGAGCGAGATCACTTCCACCGGGCTGTGCATGTAGCGGTTCGGAATGCCGATGATGCCGGTGGCGACTCCAGCCCGACTGATTTGCAACGCGTTGCCATCGTTACTGGCTGGCTTCGAGATTCCGTTAATCTGGCGGGGGATGTCGTGTTTCTCGGCTTGTTTTTCCAGTGTGGAGAACACAACCGGATTGATGTTCGGCCCGCGGAAGACCACCGGGCCTTCACCCAACGCCACACGGCCATGCTCGGCTTCTGAGACCGTCGGGCAATCGGTCGCGTGGGTCACGTCGACGGCGATGCCGAGTTGCGGATCGATGGCGAAGGCGCTCGTTTTTACGCCCCGCAGGCCGACCTCTTCCTGCACGGTAGAAACGGCAAAGACGGCCGCCTTCGGATTCCCCGCTGCCACCCTTTTTAGCGCGCTCATCACCACCCACACTCCCACACGGTTGTCCATGCCGGCAGCATAGGCGAGGTTGTTTCGAAGTTCCTGATACCCTAACTCCAGCGTGACCGGATCGCCCAGCTTGACAAGTTCGGCCGCTTCCTCGCGGTTCGCTGCGCCGATGTCGATCCACAAATCCTTCATCTCCGGAACCTGTCGGCGTTCTTCGGCCGTTAGCAGATGAATTGCTTTCCGGGCAATGACACCGGACACCGGACCGGACTCACTCCACACTTGCAGCCGTTGGCCAATCAGCATCTGAATGTCCCACCCGCCAATCGGGGTGACGCGCAGAAACCCGTCCTTGTCGATGTGCTTGACCATCAAACCGATCTGGTCACAGTGACCGGCCAGCATGATTCGCGGCGAGCCTTCCGGATTCACGGCGGCAACAACATTGCCGTGCCAATCGGTCGAGACGTCGTCGGCGAAGCCGTCGGCATAGGCACGGATCACCTTCTGGATCGGCCCCTCATACCCCGACGGGCTGGGAGAATCGAGCATTTTCTTCAGGAATGCCAGTGCCGGCTTCTTCATTCTTGCCTCAGTTCATGCAATGCCTCGCCAACACCGTCGGCGCGACAAGTGGTTTGTTGGAAACGAATCGACAGCATTTGGAGCGGCCGATTGGCTTTGCGACGCATCCCGATAAATGTCGCGAAACCGTCAGTTTTCGCGGAGAATTCATTTGACGATCGGCCGCCGCTTCACTACCTTATAGCCCTTGCGTTAGTTGAAATCGAGAGTCCCGGCGAATACACCGGAGGGTACTGCCGAGGAGTCGCTCTCACACCGGAGGCCGCAGCCGTCGCGGTTGCAGTCTATGGAGCACCAGACACGAGGCGTTAAGCAGGCTGGCAAACAAGGACGTCGGCTCTTGATGACTCACGGAGGAATCGTCACACGGCTGCTGAAGATCGCAGCTCCCACCATCGTGCAGCAATGATGTTGCATGCGCGCGAAGCGCATCGAAATGTCTTGCAGTGGATTTTGGCGCCCGGTTTTCTCAGCAAACGGCCACCGTTCACAAATCGTGGGAATTGGTCAGGCGGTTTCCCCAGACCCTTGTGGATTGCAATGACGATCACGGAGGAAACCAGATGAATCTACCAGCCTGCTCAAGTTTTCTGTCGCCACAGGCGATTTCTGAGCGAATTGAACGCTATGTTCGACTGCGAACCGGCGGGATGATTCGCGGGCTGCGTGTTGAGGTCCAAGACGACGATGTGGTCATTTCCGGACGCACGACCACATACTACAACAAGCAACTGGCTACTCACGCTGCACTCGATGCCGCCAAAGAAATCTCACTGACAAACGACATTGAAGTCTGCTGAGATTGGCGGGGCGGCAGAAGCCATGACCAACGGCCAAGCTGGTGGTTGTTCTGAGATGCGATTCGGCTATTGACAGCGTGACGTAGTTATTCGGACGTCTGTTGATTGGCTTCGTCGGGGCCCTTCGTTTTCGTTGCGCCGAATCGTGGCTCCTCACCTCGCCATAACCGTACGATGTTCGTCCTGTGTCGGATCACAATCAGCGCTGGAACGGCCAGGCTGAACGCGGTCAGGCTCCACTCGACGGTCGAGAAGGGGGCCTTCGCCATCGACAGGTGGGCTGCAGCGTAACCGCCGGCCGCCAGCATCGACGACAGCGACACGATTCGCGAAAACGAGAACGCGACGAAAAAGATCACCATCGCTGCCAACGTCGCCTGCCACGACAAAATGCCAGCAACCCCCAACGCCGTCGCCACGCCCTTGCCTCCGCGAAATTTCAGCCAGCAGGGAAACATGTGTCCGACAACCGTCGCCACCCCACAGGCAACGTCAACGCGGATGTGAAGCACGTTGGCTGAGTCACCGGTCAGCGATTGAAACAATTCGGCGAGCAGCCACGCTGGCAGCAGTCCCTTGAGGCAATCGAGTAGCAACACCAACAGCCCCAGCTTCTTGCCGAGCATGCGGGTTACGTTGGTTGCTCCAATGTTCTTACTGCCATGCTCGCGAATGTCGATCCCCGCGGCAAACCGTGCCGTCAAAAATCCAAACGGCAGCGAACCAATCAGGTACGCGAGAAAGACAACAATGAAACCGACAATTGATGCGTTCATAGGCAACACAGTATAGGGAAGGAACACCTTTGTTCCCACACTCTGCATAGCGAACGCAGAAACCCACCTGTGAAACGGCGGTCGATCTTCAAAGCCCGTTTTTCTGCGAATGCCGGGCAATCGACGCGGTCTTGCGCTCGATGCGGTCCACAAAAGGCTGGTCGGACTCGCTTAATGGGCGGGCGAGGTAGGTTTCCAGGAACCGCAGGCGATCGTCCCGGCTGAGATGTGGCGTCGAGAAGTTTAGCTGCGCGAGGTCTTTCACGATCCAGCGCTTACCAAGTCGACGATGACGGCGAACACGTCCCAGGTCGATCACAAACAACTCCCTTTCGGGGTCATCGGCGGGAACCATCAGGTGCGTCAGGTAGAAATCCTGGTGATGCATGCCGGCCCTGTGCATCTGTCGGGCCGTCAGTGCAATCCGTCGCAACAAGGAGTTTCTCTGACGTCCGCTGCCCGGTCTGTACGTCCAGGCATTGTCTTCCATCCAATGCGACAACTTCCGACAGCCCTCAATCGACTCGGTCAGCAAGAAGGAATGCCGGCCGGATTCGCCGATGGCGACTGGAACCATCGTCGGAATGCCAATTTCGTGAAACGCAAGAATGGCGTTCCATTCGTTGCGTGCGCCGAGAATCGGTCGCGTCAGTCGTAACCAGGGCTTGATGTATTCCTTCAACGGGGGCGGTCCATGCCGTTTGAGGAAGAACGCCTGTTTCGGCCCCGAAGTCTCTGGAAGATCGATGCGTGTGGTTGTTCGCTCGCGCAACACATTCTTGGCGATGCTGCCGCCGGTGTAATTCATAATCGCGTCGAACGTTGTCAGGTCATGGGCGCGCAGCGTCTCCGCGAACGCGCTATTGACGGTCACGCGAGCTTCGTCCCAGCATTCAAGCGCAAAGCTTTTCACGATGCACTCCCTCCAACATTTCCAGCGTCTGTTGTATGTTCTTTTCGATCGTCAAGTTCTGCGCCGTTTCCCAGCAGGCCTCTGCCATCGCCTGCCGATCCGTTTGTGAAAGCAGGACGTGTCGGTCAATGCCGGCAGTCATCTCATCGACTGAGTACATGTCGGAAATGAGATAGCCGTTGCGGCCCTCGTCCACCATGTCAGCAGTACCGGCCGTCTTCGTCGTCATCACCGGTGTTCCGCACGCCATCGCTTCAAGATTGACATTGGGAAACGGTTCGTATGCCGTCGGCAGAATGAACAAGTCGGACGCACCGAAGAATCGTTCGATTCCGCTGCGACGACCGCCAAAAATGACCCGCTCACCGATCCCCAGGTGATTCGCCAGTCGCTGAAACTTCCGCGCCGGTCCGGTTCCCAGCACCAGCAGTCGCGCGTCGTTTTGACTGCAGGCTTCGAGGGCGTGAAAGATCGAACGCAGACCTTTTCCCTCGAAATCCATCGAGGCAAACAGCAGCAGCGGCACGTCCGGTTCGACTCCAAGTTCCGTCCGCACATCGGATCCGTGGACTCGCAAGCCGGGATGAAAGACGCCGATATCGACGCCGTTGTAAATGGTGCAGATTTTCTCTTCGGGAATTCCGTAGTGCTCGATGACGAGCCGCCGGTCGAGTTGCGACTGTGTCACGACGCGGCGCACGTGGTCGGAGTTGTAGATGGTTCGTTCCAGGTCGATCAAGGTGCGGTGTCGCGGATTCAACCCCTGGAGTGCCCGGTTCAGCGGATTTCGATAGTACACGTTCAACCAATGCGATTGCAGGCGCTCGGTTACCCGGACCGCATCAAGCCCGAATGAGCGACCTAAACCGTAGACGAGATCGAATTGTCCCTCGGATGCTGCTTTCCCACCGTTCTCGGCGAACGATCTGCTTCGCGTCCACGAAGTCATGCGGTTGACACGCACCGGAATGAAGGCGACTTCGTCGCGAAGTTCTTTATCGATTTTTTCAACGATCACCGTGACATCATGTCCGGCGGCTTGCAGTCGCCTGGCCAACACGACGCAATATCGCTCGGAGCCACCGTGACGCAGCGAGTAGCGTTGCTTGACGAGCGCGATTCGCATTCAACCATTTCCGTTATTTGGCCGCCCCGCTTGCGGGGCGTGTCTGTGATGTCTTGGACTTTTCCGGTCCGAAATCATGCCGCCGATACCGTGTCCGCCGTTTCCTTCAGCAAATTGACGACAGCATCGTAAACTCGCTCGACCGACAATTCGCGCATGCAGCGATGGTGTTGCAGCGGACAAACCCGCTGCTGGCAGGGACCGCAATCGACTTGGTGTTGCAGGTGCAGAGCATGTGAGTAGTGGGTCTCGCTCCATTCGATGTGCGTCGGTCCGAACAATGTAACGACCGGCACATTGAACGGCGGTGCAAAATGACGCGGGCCGGAATCGGTTGTCACGAGCAATTTGCAATGTTTGACTGCCGCCTTCGTCAATCCAATGCTTGGCTCGGCGTCGGCCATCGAAAGAACATGTGGGTGTTTGGCCTGCCGAACAATCTCGCGGGCCTCATCGCGTTCAGTGGGGCCGCACAACACCAGTACCGTCTTTTTTAACTCGCTTGCAATACGGGCGGCCAATTTCCCGAACGACTCTGTCGGCCAGTGTTTGGCCGCGCCGAACGCTCCACCGGGGTTCAAACAGACAAAGCCCGATTGCTGCAGTTCTGAATCGTGACTGCTCCAGAATTCTTCGAGTCGCCGTTCGTCATCGGGTTGCGTTGCCAATTCCATTTGCTGTGAAAGCTCTTGGCAGCCGAGATGTTCGGCCAGCCTGAGGTATTCGTCGAGTGCAGGATGTGGCTTCTTCCTCGATCGCGCGGCCAGCGCGTCGGTCAACATCCAACCCCGGCCGTTGCGTGCAAATCCAATGCGTCTTTTCGCCCCCGACAGCCACGCGTTCCAGCCGCTTCGCAGTGAATTCGGCAGCAGCAAGGCGACATCGAATTGCTCGCTTCGCAGCCGCCGAATGAATTGCCAGCCCCGCAGGTCGGGGTCGTTGCCACGCGGATCGTGTAACAGAACTCGGTCAATCAAATCGAGACCCGCCAGCACATCGGCCACATACGGCCGGACAACGGCGACAATTTCCGCCGACGGGTACTCACGGCGAACCGCGCGCAGTGCCGGAGTTGCCATCACGGCATCACCGATCCAGTTCGGCAGAAACAGGGCGATCTTCATCCGGCCTTACGCCTCGTCTCGTTTGGTGAGTCGAGGGCGGAGGGGCGCGAGTCGATTGCGAAAGCGGCTTCGCCTTGTTCATTTCGCAATCGATGGACGATGTCGGTGGTTGATACTCCCGGCGTTACTCCCAGAACTCTTGTCTCACCGCCGTAGGCTTGCACCACTTCGCGACCGACGATTTCATCGTCTGCATAAGTTCCGCCCTTGACCAGCAAGTCTGGTTGCAGGGCTTCGAGCAGGGCATTCGGTGTCGATTCGTCGAAGACGACGACATAGTCGATCGACTCCAATGCGGCGAGCATTGCCGTTCGCTGGCTCTCATCGAACAACGGGCGATCCGGCCCTTTGCCCAAACTGCGAATGCTGTCGTCGCTGTTGATGGCGACAATCAGGCAGTCTCCTTCACGGGC